>JBLKON010000018.1:0-12387 GCA_047602725.1 Candidatus Woesearchaeota archaeon | reverse complement strand
TGGAATTATACAAATTTGGAAAAACAACATCCATGGTTTTTTTTGCTGACAACTGGCAACCACAAACGGTATATGATGTTATAAGTATGAATAAAAAGCAAGGATTACACACCCTTATTTTACTAGACATCAAAATTGCTGAACCTTCAAAAGAAGATTTGCTACAACAAAAACAACACGTAATGCCACCAACGTTTATGACTATTGCACAATGTATTGAACAACTGTTTATTTTAGAACAAGTAAGAAATGAACACCTTATTACACCACACACACAAGCTGTTGGATGTGCTCGCTTAGGAGGACCTGACTATATGATAAAAAGTGGAACATTAGAAATATTATCTACAACTGATTTTGGAAAACCACTCCACTCACTTATTATACCTGGAAATCTACATTTTATGGAAAAAGAAGCGCTAGAGCTTTGGAAATAATGATTTTGATTTCACCTTATGTTTAATAAGTACATAATATTTTTGATAATAAGTAGAATATTTCTTATACATTTTTCTTTTAAACTTACTATCAAAAATAAATCTAGAAAAAGTATGAAATGGTTTAATAACAACTCTATGTCCTATTTTGGGTTGATTATATTCACAACCATATCCAAAATTTTTAATACCTCTAATTATTGTAGTTTTTCCAGCATTATGAATAATAGGTATTAATTTTCCTTTTTTATCATAAAATTTACCTTGCTTAATAACATAAGAAAGAGTAGTACACATAACAACACAATTAAATTTTTCATGCATCTTTTTAAAACCATACTTATGTAATAAATAATGAATAGCAACTTGATCTGGACCATAATGTTTTTTATAATCAATCATTTCATAACATTCGTAAGATATTTTTTTAAACAAATCAGCAGGACCAACTAATACCCCTGCGTTTATCATACGATGTTTTAATAATGATTTTTGTAAATCTAATAATAACGATGAAGAAAAATAAAGAGGATTAATATATGCCTGAAAAACAACATTAGTAGTGTCATAACTTGCTCTCAAATAATTTTTATATGTATTAAAAACTTCTGTAATATCTGCCTGAAAAATAATATCTCCACTATCACACATTAATACTTGATCATATGTATTTTGCTCAAGAAATTTTGCAATATCTCTAAAACGAATAATAACAACATGCCCATCACGTACACATTCTTTTCTAATAATACCTTTAGTATCAATAATATCTCTTTGGTGTTGAGTAAATCCATAATCCAAAACAACAACATCGCATTTTTTTAAATTAATATTTTCTTGTAAAGATCGCAACCAATGCTGTATAAAAAAATCACCATATTTTGCATCGCATGCTGTAATAATTACATTTTTCATACATATACTAAAAAAGACAGTTTTATAAATTTATTTTATTTTCTTCACACTATAGCCCTGTGGGGTAGCGGCCAATCCTACGACCCTCTGGAGGTTGTGACCTCGGTTCAAATCCGAGCAGGGCTATGTTTTTTATTTTTATCAAACAGCTTTTTTCAAAAATCTGGGAAACAACAGGATTTGCTATCAAGGTTGTGCCAACGTACAAATTTTTAATATATATTTTGTGTTTTGGTCAAACTTTTGTAAAAAGTTTGGTTTACTTCTCGAGCAGGGCTATCTTTTATTACAACCTATGTTAAGAATTAATATATCAAAACTCACCTACTTTTTCATATACACTGTTTGCGTAGGAAAAGCCATAGAAATACGTTTTTTGCTAAAAGCATCATTAATTGCCATATTAATAGCATCTCGAATAACTAAAATATTTCCCTTGTCAACAATCCAATAAATAACTAATATTTTTTTTGCATACTCACCAAAATCCGTAAACGCAATAATAATTCTATCTTTATCAACACCCTCTTGTTGTTCAATAATACGTTGCAACATCTGTTTCGCTTCTTTTATCTTTGCAGTTGATGTGTCATATGTTAATCCAATAGACATAGTAACTTTGCGTGCACGTTCTTGAGAAACATTTTCAACAGGATTATCAGTAAACTTAGCATTAGGCATATAAATATACGTTCCATCTAATGTTCTAATTTTAGTAGTGCGAATAGCAATATGTTCAACAAAACCATCAACGTGTAAAATTTTAATCCTATCTCCTAACCCAAACGGTTTATCAGTAAAAATAACAATACCACCAAACACATTACTTAACAAATCACGCGTTGCTAAAGCTATAGCCAATCCACCAATACCGAGTCCAGCAATAAGTGGAGTTATTTGAATATTAAAATATCTTAAAATAATAAATAAAGCAACAAGTAAACCAATAAACACTAAAGATTGATCTAATAATTTTAATAATGCATTTTTTTCTACACGAGATTCTAATCCACGAGATAATAACACTGCACTACTATAACAAACACTAATGATAAATAATACATAAAAAACATCTTGTCCTGGCCACTGCATATATTCAAAACCAGCAAGTATAAACGAAAACACCACAACAAACCATACACTACCATGTTTTATACCTAGTAGTGCTAACATAAAAATAAATAAAACGACACACAGTGTTACAATAGCCCACAACATAACATAAAGAAAAATGTAATACTTTATAAAAGTAAACATCTATAAAAAAATATTGAGATAATCTCAAAAGAGGTGAAATAATGTCTGTACAACGACCAACATTAGATATGTTAGGAGTCAACGCTGGAGTAAAAGCAAAATTATACCACATGATGTACCATCATGGTGCAAAAAATGGAACGCTTATGATCTTACCTATAGATCAAGGTTTGGAGCACGGACCACGTGATTTTTTTGTAAATATTGATGCTGAACATCCTAATTTTCAATTTGAATTAGCACTACAAGGTGGATTTAGCGCTATTGCTGTACACCACGGTCTTGCACAAAAGTATTATCCAACATATGCAGGAAAAATTCCTTTAGTGTACAAAATTAACGGAAAAACGTCTATACCTACTGACGATGAAGCATTTTCAACATGTACGGGCTCTATTCAAGAAGCTTTACAATTAGGTGCTAGTGCAATTGGTTATACGCTATTTGTTGGTTCTCCAAGACAAGATGAGGATATTGAACAAGCAAGTATGATACGCAAACAAGCCCATGAAGCCGGCTTGCCCTTTATTGTTTGGGCATACCCTCGCGGAGTGTATGTAGACAAAAAAGGAGGAAAACAAAGTTTGTTTGCTATAGCATATGCTGCACGAGTTGCCCAAGAAATTGGCGCAGATGTAATTAAAGTAAATTTTCCACAAGGAGTTAATCAATATTGTCCTGTTGAATATCGAAACTTAGAATGGGATTTTGAACAACAACTACATCACATTTTACGAGCAGCTGGACATTCTTTAGTTATTTTTTCAGGAGGAGAAAAAGTAGATACACCAACGTTATTACACCAAGTACATTGTGGCATGCAACAAGGAGGCACGGGTGTTATTTTTGGTAGAAATCTATGGCAACGTCCTTTTGATGAAGGCTTAACACTTGCTAGTCAAATAAAAGAAGTGTTATCCAAACATTAATTTTTAATATTATTTTTATAGGCAAGCATATACTTAGACAAAATATCTTGTACGTCTTGTAAAGATTCATACAAAAAAGCTTGTAGAGGAGCACCTGTAATCATAGCAGACACTCTATGTCTATGTAACACTAATACAGGAATATTTTTTTCAAGAGCATAACGTATTTCATAGCCTACACCCAATGAAGGTGTACTTACTTCTGCAACAACAATATCACTTTTATCAATCCATTCTATATCTCTATCATGAATTTGTGTATCCGTTAAGTGTACAGTTCCTTTGCCAGATGTAGCATGCTCATAAATATGTTCTGCAAAAACATGTCCATATTGTTTTAACACATCAATAATACGTAAATAAAATTGTGTATCATTGCCACCGCCACGTATAGAACCTGAAAAATAAATATTCATACGAACCACCATATACATAAACTACTTATACCAACTCCTACTATAATACCAATAAACACTTCTATCACACTATGTCCTGCTTTTGAAAATTTTGTGCCCGTTAATTCTTCAAGTAACTTTCCTTGCTTTCCCACTTGGTTTCTTAAAAAACAAGAATCATGAGCAACTACGATACTAAAACATAGAGCAACAATAAACAAAGCAGAAAGACCTTGATCCCACCAAACTGCAGTTGTAAGTGATGACACAAAAACCGTGTGTCCACTAGATAAACCACCATTTTTAAGACTCTGTATAAGAGTAAAACGTTTATATTCATATGTATAAGCTATCGTTTTAATAATAATACTTACAATATATGCACATAATATAGGCACAATATAACTAACTAATAAATTACTCATACTTAGCTTTATATCGTTTCAGTTTATAAATTTTCCAATCGGTTTTTTAAATGAAATGATGTTTCTGTCTCTTATGCAAGTAGCTGTTATCATAGATAAGGGATTTGAACAAAATTGTCATGCCTATTTATCAACGTTTATGGATATTGCTTGGGCAAAACAAGGTATTGTATATGGAACAACCCAAGATCCTTATAAATTACTATATATGAATCAAGTAGCTAACCGTATTCTTTTTGATGCACAATGTACACCTGAAATTCCTCAAAGTTGGCCAAAAGAAAAATCTTTTCGAGTAACTGCTCATGGCTATTTAGATAATATGGAACAAGCAGCACAATTTGGTGCACTTATTCATAAAGCTACACAAGCTCCTGTAAACTTAAGCAAACCAGATTTACAAGTACACTGTTATGCAACAACAGATGGCATAATATGGGGTATTGATCCTGCTCCAAAAGAATTATATAAACGAGAATATCGTATTTATACCCAATCAAGTATGATGCGCTCTACGTTTGGTATACAATTATTATTATGTGCTGGCTATACAGCAAAAAAAACACTTCTTGATCCATTTTGTGGTTCAGGAACCATTCCTATTGAAGCAGCATTGTATGCAAGTAAGCGTTCACCTCATTATTACAGAAAACAAGATTTTGGTGTTGATGTAAGTGAGTATGACAAAACAATTACTGATCAAAAGCTTCCTATTTTTGGCTATGACTATTTACTTAAACGAGTAAGGGCAACTAATCATAATGCTAAAATTGCTGGCGTACTCAATAATATACAAACTTCTCGCGTAGACATCGATTGGATTGACACCAAACATGAACAAGTAGATTGTATTGTTACAGACCCCCCTCATTTTTCAGCAACTAAATCGGTACACAAATTATATCACAGACTTTTTGAACAAGCAATAAGTTTGCTCTCTAAACAAGGATGTTTGGTGTTGGCTGTTGAAGATAAATTAAATATTGAATTACCTCCTGAATTAAAAATTACTCATTCTTTTATAGGTCACATGGGTCAACAAGCATATTTTGTGCTTAAGATACAAAAGCATTAAAAATCCACACCGCTATAAATACTCCTATGACACATTATATTGCTATTATTGGTGCCAAAGGTGGCTGTGGAAAAACGACAGTAGTCATTAACCTTGCCAGTGCTCTCACTCAATTTGGACGTACAGTAATTGCCGTTGATTATAATATAGAAACGCCTAATTTGGGTATGCTTTTGGGATTCAAAAATCCTTCAAAAACACTCCTTAGTGCCATAAAAGGAAAACATAGACTCCATGAAGCAATATTTCATCACCCTTCTGGATTATATGTGGTACCATCTGCTATATCACATATATCTATTGATTATCGAAATGTACATTATTTACTACATGATTTACATCATAAAGCTGAACTCGTACTCTTAGACACACCTACACAATGTAAGGATATTTTACATCATGTAAATGAATGTATTATTGTAACTACTGCTGATCAACCCGGAGTACATGCGGCACTAAAAAGTATTGAGCTTGCCCATGAACAGCATGTATCCGTATTAGGTATTGTTATTAATAAATTTAAAGAAACACCACATCATCTTGACATTAAACACATACAAGAAGTAACCAAGCAAAAAGTTATTGGTATTATTCATTATGACAAAGAACTTCTTGAAGCTATACATCATCATTATCCTGTGGTGTACACCCATCATGAAGCAACAGCTACCCATGATTTCAAAAAAATAGCTGGTAATCTTATTGGACAACCTTATATCGTCAAAAAAACACCTTGGTGGCACTATGTCCTTGAACGAAGTGGGTTTAAACGTCCGAAATAATTATCTTTTTTCTAAATATTGTATCACTATTTGTATAATAAACATCTACTTACCTATAGGTATGAAAATCGGATACATACTTGGAGGAGCTCTTTTAGGAGCAACTATTGGTTCAATGTCAACATGTGCTCTACTTAAAGATAGTAGGTATAGTATTACTAGACAGCAAGGCGCACCATACGTACAAGATAGAGTTCGTGATATTCAATTACCTATACATGAATCACAAGATACGTTTTATGTCGGAAATTTAGAACATCAATTACAGGGCGCATTATTTATGCAACAAGAACAAAAAATTAATTTGCCTAATGAATCATTATTAGAAAAATTAAGAAAAATTAGTCTTCCATAAATTCATTTGGATCTAATGCATCAGTAGACATTTGTTTATATTCCAAATATTGTTTAGTAATCAAATAAAAGAATAATCCTAAACTTTTTCTTCCTTTATTATTACAAGGAACTACTAAATCAACATTATTACACATATTGTTTGTATCACATAGACCAATAACAGGAATACCTACACGAATAGCATCTTCAATAGCATTTCTATCTGGCCACACATCAACTGCTACAATAACTTTAGCTTCAGTAAAATTTTCTAAAGCTGGATTAGTTAAAATACCAGGTGGATAACGCCCTGCAAATACACGAATACCGGTGTGCTTTTGTAATAAACGTACTGGTTTCCATCCATTTTCACGTCTTGAAACGACTAAAATTTCTTCTGGTTCGTATTCATTAAGCATATTTGCAGCTTGCCTAATACGTTCATCTATTTTTTGAATGTTTAATACGGATAATCCATCTGATCTAGTTTTGTAGATAAAAGATTCCATATGCTTTGTCTTAAATTTTGTTCCAATATGAATACCGCTTTTGAGGTACATTTCGGTAGGAACTAAACCGTCTAATTGTTGTTCATCTTCTGACATATTTTGCCTCCAGGCACAAAGAATACAGCTTTTCTTTTGCCTCAGCTGTCTTTGGCTCTAAAAAGAAGAAATTAAAAGTTATTTATAAATGTTTAGGGATAACTATGTAGCTACTGTTGGTATGCATGAAAAACATCTATTAGGTAATAACCCATAAGCACTGCCACACCTACATTCTTCTCCACCTTGACAACGAGATTCTCCCCCATTTCTACAACATAATAACGGTTTTTCATCTACACCATCACATCCACAAGTACCATCTGGTTGCAATACTGTATTATTAGGACATTCATCTGTGTCTGTACACGACCAACGCACATGAAATACATCTGGATTAGACTGCAATTTTTCAGTATTTACAGCACAAACCCCTGTCTCACAAAAAGTTCCAAGACAAACTTTACCATTAGGTAACGTTACTTTCGCACCACACGAAATAGGTTCTGGACAATCCTCTTCTTCCTCTTCTTCTTCCTCTTGTTGACCGAATGGATCACTTGAACCAAATTGCCTTTCAGTTGCCATTCCAACTAAATTAACTTCTGTTGAAGCTAAGCCAGAATAATTACAACCAACTAAAAACATTGCAACCAAGCAGAGAATTATTAATATTACCTTTTTCATAAGCCAACATGTACACAATAACTATATAAACGTTTCTAATTTATAATTAATTATGTGGCGACTTATTTTTCTCTGTATACTTATTGGTGGTTGCTCTACAAATCTCTATGACAGATCAATAAGTTTTATTGAATACTCATATGATGAACAAACAGGAGGTTTTCATAAATATTATGATCCAAAAACAAAAAAATTTCAAGATGAAGTAGTTACTGGATATACTGGATCATTACTGTATACATTATCTTTTATAAATAGAACATACCCTAAAAGTTTAGATTTTTTAGTATTAATGCAAAAAAATGATGGCGAATTACAAGGGGCAATTTCTTATAGTCTTAATACAAGTACACAACAAAAAAGCAATCGATATGTTATTGGAAGTGCAGCAAAAGCAATTGTTTCATGGGTTCCTCATGAACCATACATTGATAATGCTATTATGGCAGGTGACTGGTTAGTTTTCATGCAAAGAGATGATGGGTGGGTAAGAGCATCAGCTCGCATTACAAACAATAACATATTATATAGCGATTCAATATCTTTGTTATATAATGGTCAAGTAATCAAAGCCTTAAGTCATTTATATCTTGCAACAAATATAAGTATATACAAAGATAGTGCTCAAAAAATTGTGAATAACATGATAGATAGAGTGAATAGTGAAGGATGTTTATTGGGAGATGATTTTAGAGATCCAAATCCAATATCAAGCGCTTGGGTTTTAATGGCTTTACGTGAATTTTCTGTTATAAATGAATCAGTAAAATCCCATATACATAATTGTGCATCTGAACTTATTAGATTACGTGAGTTTACAACAAAAGAATATGAACGCTTTCCTGGTGCATTTTCAACAAGTGGTAATGGGTGGTTGGCCGAAGTATTTATTTTAATGTATAAAGATTGTCTTGTATATCAATTTGATGATTGTACATTATATATTGATGAGGTACAAAATTTACTAGAATGGATAGCAAAACATGAAGTTGTTCCCCAAAAAGGTGAAATAGTATGGTCCACTTCTCAATTATATGTTCGTACTGATATATTAGCACATACAGCAAATGCATTATATTATTGGGAAAAACTAGGATATCAACAGTTTTCTTAATATAAAAGTCATTATACCATTCATAAAAACTATAATAAAACCAATATGTACACTTTAGTATTTCATATGTAAAATAATTAATTCAAGAAAGTAAATATACCCAATTTTTATCTCTTACCTCGATGGATAATTCATCTTCTTTTTCTTTAAGTTTTTCATGTATTCTATTAGTGACTGAGTTATTTCCACCACCAATTCTTACTCTTTTTATATCATTTTCTCTAGAAAATTGTATTATATTTTGAGCCATCTTATGACCATACCCATTACCTCTATAATTTGAATCTACAAACATAGAAAAGATATGTAACGATTTATCTTTATGTACCTGAAAAGCTGAATAAGCAAAAATAGTATCAAATTTTGAACATAGCAATGCATCATATCCACGCAATCTAAGACAGGTTATACTTGGCTTTAAAACAAGAGAAGCTACGATTGGAAATGATAATATATATCTTAAATGTCTTGTTTGATGTTCAAATATTGAACCTTTATCAGGTGTTTTAATTTCATCTAGAAGATAAGCTAATACACTCTCCCTTTTATCACTTGAACATTCTGAGAACATATACATATCAACTTGTTCACATAAAGGCATAGAATATAAAAATTACTGAATATTTATATGCTTTACGATTAGTATATGAATATTATTTACCCAAACACACGAGTCTATAACTAATACTTAAAATAATTACTAACAACTACTATCCGCAAAATTCCACTTTAAATAATCATACATAGTATTTTTATTACTATATCTATTGTCATGTAAAGCTTTTAATTCAGTATTTGATATTGCATTATCACATATCCCACACCGACAATTTGTTTGATGGAGTGTAAAAAAATTATATGGAGAAAAATTAGGAAAAATAGAAACTTGTACTCCCTCCGCTCCAACCATTGCTTTTACTTCACCAACACCACTATAAGATATTTGAGATAAAAGTACTGAATTTAATGGATTATCATTACTATCCCAAACAGAAACTTCAACTTGTGATATATCTTTATCAAATTTAGCATCTGTAACTAATACACTATGCCCAGCACCTTGAAACCAGAAAAAGTCAAGAGGGTTTGATTTCCCATACATCAAATTATCTGCAGTACTCATAAGAAATTCCATAGCGCGTTTAGAATCTGATTGACTTCGTTTATAAAAATTAATATAGTTTTGAATTAGACCTGACTTTATAGGGCTACATAATTGTAAAGCAGTTGTCACTTTTCTAATCTCATTTATACACTCATTGAACATACCATCTAAAGAAGGAGCATCAATTCTATTTTCATATCTTTGTTTTGCCCCCAGAACTCTATTAATTTGAATGTATACCTCATTAGGGTTTACACATGAAAAATGATCTACACTATTCTCTACATTACGTGTCCATGAATCAACTAAAAATGAGAGTGCCCTACAGTGCCCACTTAATTCACTCATATGCTCAATATTTCTAGAAGGCATATTGATTCCAAATTCACATAGTAAATTAACACTGTTATAATCATTATCTACTAATTCAACAAATAAATCACATCCTTCATCAAAATAATCTCCATCAATTGTAGTTTTAAAATTACGAGGTGAAAACTCTATTTCTTTAAAATTATAATAATCTTTAGCACCTAAATAAGCATTTTGAATATTACCAGTACCATCTGAATTACCTATTGCATAATCCAAACGAGTCAATAAAAGTAGATTTTCTACATCTATTCTTCTCCCACTCAACTCTAATGAGTTAAAATAATCTTTTTTAAAATGAAAATCTGGTCTATTTGCTCTTACTCGCACCCCTGAAACTTGTACACTTTGAGGAACATCACTCCACATAGCTAATCCAGATGCAACCAAATTTGCCTTTGCCTCCAATATCCGAGTTTCAATCTTATTAATGACTTGAGGAGTATAATGTTCAAATAAAGCCTCTCGTTCTGAATATCTTTGATTAAACAAATGATGACCTTCTTTACCACATTCCCCAACAGATTTTCCAATCCAATGACCATTACTATCTTGAACTCCTACACTAAATTCAGACAATGAAAGTATCTTATTATAATCAATCATTAATTCATCATAAATAACGTGTGATAATGGAACATTACCATATAAGCTACGTTTTTCAAAATTTAATTTTTGGATTGACCATATTAAATAAGGTTGATAATGTCTACCGTTAGCCTCCCATACAGGAACCCTACAATTATTTAACCATTGTTGTTGTTGTTCACATAACGGATTTCTACTGTCTAAAGATTCTGGTAATTCTTTTACATGCTGCCAATGCACCTTATCTTGCTCAATAGTAAAACAATAAAAATTATTATCGGCAGGATTATTTTTACCATAACAACCAGGCACAAGAAACTCATCTAAGTTTTGAGCTACGGTTTCCATTAAACAAAAACTGTCAATTTGATTATTTAACTGACTGGATAAACTTAATTCATCTACTAAATTTTGAAACACATCATCATTAGGAGAACAAGAAAATGCAGAAAATGCTTGATCAAAACAATTATTTTGATTTTTTTCAATAATATAACTAGATTCACTTATCTTAAACGAGCAAGATTCTTCTATTTGTTGTATAATTTGTGCTTCCCTTTCACAATTTTCTTGACAATACATTTTTGATGATTTTAAATCAATACCAAAAATATCATAATTATATAATGTAAGAGGTGCTATTGCTTTCCAAATTGAACTATATCCTCGACATTCATATAATTTAATCGTATATGTTCCCTGCTCTACAGGTAAATCCATAATTATATATGGTATTCCTGAAGTAAAATCTTCTATAACATTTTCATCTCTTTCAATGATAATTCTCAGATAATCTTCTGATCCATCAGTATGCAAAGATAAAACATCTTCTTTTTTAAGATTATAAGAATTGTGTATTGATATCACTGATTCCTGGTTAAAAACAGTAAAATTGTGCTCTTTTTTTAAAAAATTAATAATTTTTTCTGAACAATTTTCACAATCCAAATGTACTAAATATCTTTCTTTTAATGTAACAACTGTATATAATTGACTAATAGAAACATTTTTACCATAAAATTGTTCATTTCCTTCAAACATAATAGAAAATTGGCGTGCATTTGTTTGATGCCTAATCTCTCCTTGTCTATCCGTTGTTCTTATAGGACGAACCCTATCTACAACAGTTACAGAAATACCTTCAATAGGATTATTGTTACTATCAACGAATTTGATACCAAAAGTATTCAAATGAGCTGGTGACGAACCAATTGCTAAACCCACTAAATTATCTTGAGTTCCACCTAATCCAGAACAACCAACAACGAACAGTGCAATCAAACAGAATATTAATACAATTGCCTTTTTCATAACAAAAAAAATGAAAGAACTAGTATATAAACTTATAGTTTTTTCGTATGTGAATAGCTAGTTTTTTTGTAATTTTTTACTTAAAATACGAAAGTATTAAATATTTTTAGTTAC
>JBLKON010000017.1:0-12629 GCA_047602725.1 Candidatus Woesearchaeota archaeon | reverse complement strand
TCTTTGTGGTTGTTTTTTACTCATAAATTAAATAACGACAAAGAACATTTTTTTATTTATCTGTCAAACTTGGGATGTAATAGAATTTGAACAAAGACTCAAAGAAAATCTATTGCAATTAAGAACTGAATTGATTATGCAAACTTACCAACCAAAACCACTCAAAACATTCATACTTAGAGACCCAAAAACAAGAAAAATTAGCAAACCATTGTTTATGACGTGACGTCATACAATACTTGATTTTTAGAAAAAATATAATCCAATCTTAACCAAAAAATATTTTTTAAACCTTTAAAAAGATTCAGCGCTTAGTATCTTAAAAGTACTATGCGCCCACCGGGATTCGAACCCGGGCCAATGGCTTGGAAGGCCACTATACTACCACTGTACTATGGACGCGTACACATAAAAACTCAACACTCTTTTATAAATGTTTCTCGAAGGGAGCCCACAAAACGTTCAAAATCATGCTCAGCCACACATGCACCACAAGCATGTTCATGTCCACCACCATATCCTTGCACATTTTCCAACGCGGTTTGCAACATACGTCGTACATCAACATGTAATGCACGTAATGAACATTTGTATTCTCCATTGCTTAAGCGCGCAATAATAACTAATTTTTGAGGATTTCGATACACTAACTCATTACTTAACCATGCAGTAAATGAAGTATTTGCTTGCGTATACATAAACAGCATAACTGGATCATCACTCACACAACATTGCGCTTGTTGCCATAATACATCATATTGTTTTTTCATCGATTTGTATCGTTTATATAAAAATACAGCTGGAGCACTCGATTGTTCTAATAGTTCTAGAGGACTTTGTATTTTTTCTAAACAACGTAACGACTTTTTAACCTCTTCATGTTTACCTTTCAAATTAAAAAGCATTATTTGTACACACGTTCCCAAAGGTGCATCAAACAATAATGCTGGAGCACTTTGTTGTGTCATAAGGCTGGGATATTGTTCTTGCATGACTGCACATACTTCTTGTTCCCATTGCCAATCAGAAATAATACCTAAACAGGCAAGCCATGCATATTGTTTGTCTGTTTTTAGATACACCCAATAACTTGTTGGATAAGGTGTGGTGCCAGTAAGTACAGGATTAATAGTTTCTACTGTATCAAAGCGTTGATTAGGTGGATGATGATCAATCCACACAATAGGAACTGGACATTGTGCAACAAATTCAGGATCAATACCTGGTTTATCAAATACACATACTTGTTGACAGTTAACAACATACCTCAAATAAGAAATGTTTAGCGTAGGACTATGCTTAAGCATAACTCCTTTAACTTGTTTATAAAAATGAAACCATTGTAAATAAGAACATAAACCATCTACGTCGTCGTCAAAAAAAACTACTGACTTCATGGGTTATGAATAATTAATTTACAACTACAAGGTAATTTGGTACTTGCCAATGATAAGAATTTTTTACATTGTTCTACATGATCTTTTTGACAAGATAATCTAAATAACGTTTGTCCCTTTCTAATACGAGCAGCTACCCCAATAGGTTTACCAAAAGACATTTTCATTCCTGTACTCATACGATCAGCACCAGCACCACTTGCTAGCGGATTTTCACGTAATACATGATGAGGATATACACGAATTTCAAACAAAAATCCTTTTTTACCAAAATTTTTTTCAAGCTTTCGTAAGACAACTTGACGTGCAGACTCAATAGCATTATCTCTAATTTGTAATGCAGTAGTAGCTTGTAATTCCATCATAACAGGAAAACCACCTTGTAAATTACCCATTTGATAACGTACAATTCTGTTATGGGGTTTAGTACGTACAAACGACTTTGAACGATACTTACTACGTCTAGTGTATGGACGTGCATCCAATCGACGATATGCAATAAATTTACGTAATTTTGCCATAATTTCACCTATCTACTACTGTCAGCTTGACGCTCTAATTCTAATTTTTTGGATACTGCAACCGATTGTTGCGATAATTGAGATGCAGCAATAATTTCATCGCTTAATGCATCTACAATACTTTTTTTATGATTAAATGATTTTTGATGTGAACCTTGTACCATATAGCGTAATGCAATGTCAATACGTCGTTGAGGTGCACAATCAACTGCTTTTGGATAACGAGCACCACCATATTCAATGGTTAAAATTTCTTCGCGAGGTGCAGCATTAATTACTCCTTGTACTAATACTTCGACAGGATTTTGTTTCGTTTTTTTCTCAATGGTTTCTAATACTTGTTCCATTATTTTGAGTACGTGTTGAGCCTTGCCTGTTTGATGTCCAGAAGAAATGGTGTGTTCCTTTCCTTTATGACCAGCAACCATTAATTTATTCATCAAACGTTCTACAATATTAATCTTTGATTTATAAAAACGAAATCCTGCATAACGTCCATTATTACGAGGTACAATAATAGGGGCAAGGGTTATATAGCCTTTTAAACCTTCATCACTAATAGTGATACCTTCAGTTGACCAGCGATTGTATAATTTAATTTCTACCATAGTGCCACCTTATTTACGAGCTTTCTCTATTTTACCATGCAATAATGCATGCAAGGATTGATCATTGACTTTAATAACATGCCATCTAATACCAGATAAATCTCCTTTAGAGCGTCCCATCTTTCCACCAATACACTCAATAAGCACTTCGTCGTGCTCATCAACCATTTTGGTTGCTCCATCACCTGGTAAAAACGCAGTAACTTGCTTTCCATTTTTTACTAATTGTACTCTTACTGCCTTTCTCATAGCTGAATTTGGCTGTTTAGCTTCAATTTGTACTTTGGAAAGAACAATACCCTTTGCTTGTGATGCACCACGCAAAGGATCAGATTTATCTTTTAATCCTAATACGCGACGTTTATAATCTTTATTTGCCCATAAACCATTGGCTCGACGTTTTAACAGCTGATTTGCTGCTCCTAATCCTGAAGATTTTTTTCCCATTGTTTCACCGTTCTTGTACCTGTGTAACCATCATTTTTATGTTTGGATAATATCGATTAACGATCATTTCCGTGTTGCGTAAATGCGAAGCAGCTCGTCCAATAAGCGTACCTCGCGTTTGTAAGTCAAAAGGTACTAACGATACCGTTTGCCCTTCTACTTGAATATCACATTTACTTGGTTTAATCACTTGTTGAATAAACCCCTCTAACGTTGGTGCAAATTCGATAATACGAATTTTTTTTTTAAGTAAGTCTTGTAATTTTTTTACCGTACTTGCTTCTTGGCCAAGCGCTTTTTTTAATTGCCCTTGTTCAACTATAAAAGTTAACGTACCATTATGGTCTTCAAACGCATCACGCGCTGTTGTTTTAGCAATTTTTCCAAATAATGCTAATAATTGAATAGTTTGTTGATCAATAGTGTGTGTCATGGTTTAATTGCTAATACACTTACGTGAAAAGGTTTTCTGCAAACCACTCCTAATTCTTTGTTAGTAAGTGATAATTCTCTTGCAGGTATATTGCGTAATGAACAGTAATAGATAATATCTTTTTTAACAAAATCGGGAGTGTTTTTAGTATAAACAACTTCGTGTAAAGAACCATTTTTAATTGACTTTAATGTCAATTTTGTACCGATGATAACTTTTTGGGCCACTACAGCCTTTTTGACAGATTGTAATTCGTCTGTTTCCATATATTCCACTAACTCCCTGCTTGTGCAGTTCTCTTGGATAATATGAGAAACTCGCAACTATTTATAAAACTTCTTACTTTTTAGCTTAGATAATGGACGTATAATACCAAAATACATAATACTAAAGACTACTAAACTTGTAACAGCTCCCCATAAAAACAACCATGCGGTATGTGATGTAGTGCTTACTACAGGTTCTACTACTTCCATACTCTCCATAGCATACATTGCTGTCTGAACACTTGCTTGCCTAGTCATGGGTTGCACTTGTTGTACCATATAGCCTAAAAAACCTAAAAATATGACACCACACGTTGCAAGTAAGGCCATTACTTGTTTGCTTATCGTATCTTTGGCTACTGTTGGTGGTGCAATAATGACATATTTATGGGTTAAACTATAATGATCTACTACACGCCCTTTACTACTATAATGAAAGGTATCTACTTGCAATAATCCTGCACGTTTGAGTTGTTTAAGATTGTAATGTATGGTAGATAATCCTACAGATAATTGTTTAGCTAGTGCCGAAGCAGTTAAAGGCCCTTGTGCAAGTGCATCTAGTATATGTTGAGCTGTTTGGTTACTTAATATTTGAGTAAGGTGTTGGGTTTCTTTATGTCCCATATGTAAAATGCGTAGATTGTTAGTCATTAGGTTTCCTCTTGGTTGCTCGGTGTGTGTTGCATGTGTATTGCTCCTTTTTGTATATCCATTAATATACGCCTGGAAGCTCGAACCGTATCAGGAGCATTTCCTTTTAATTTATAATTAAACTGTACAGCTATAGCTTCTAAAATCTCTTGACTGTCTGTTTGGTCTATGTTATAATGAGAAGCAATGTCTTTGTATTGTTCAATAAGTTGTAAGACAACATGTACAGGATCTTTTACTTGATGAGGGCCAATGGCACCAATTAAACTATGTTTTAACGTGTTTTTTTCTTCATAAGGCAATACACCTGGAGAATCGAGTAACATAATTCTATTATCTGCTTTTACTTTTTGTACTCCTTTAGTGTGTCCACTCACTGCACTTGTGGATGCAGAACGTTGCCCTTTTAATGCATTAATTAATGATGATTTACCTACGTTAGGATATCCAAGTACACCAACAGTTACTTGTTCTTTTTTTAATCTAGATGCTTCAATTAATATACGTTCACGTAATCGTGTTAATCCTAAATGTTTGGTTGCTGAAATAAAGACACATGGCTTTAATATTTTTTTAAAACGTTGAGCAACTTCCATGTCCACTAAATCTACTTTAGTTAATACAAAAATAAGGGGTTTGTTGGATTTTTGGACTTTTTGCTCTACTTCAACATGGCGTGTTTGATCCACATAGCGTACGTCTAATACCAATAACAAAATATCTGCTTGAGCAATGACACGATTGACAATAGGCCAAAAATTTCCCATACGAGTCTAGATATGTAGTATTTTATAAAGTTATGCTGCATGGGTATTTCTTTTTCTAGTGACCCTACACAGTATTTTTTCTAGTATACATATATTTACATATATTATAAATATAATTACGCTGCACGTGGGGGAAGGATTACATCATGAAGCAATGTTTCAGATGATTTATTAGGATTGCCATAGACCTGTTGTATAGTACTAGCTATTTTGGGTTGATGTTTAAATTCCCCTTCTTCGACTCCAATATACCTTCTCCCATTAGCTGGCGGAGTAATAATAGTGGTAGCAAAATAACTTAACGGACTATTAGGTTGACCTTTGATATCTGGCCTATCTAATTCACAACTAATAACCAATCCCTTATCGGGTAAACGAGCAATAAAAGTTGTCGTGGGGCGAGAACAATAGTCACTGTTTCTGTTTAAAAACAATCTATCCCGTTGGTGCTCACAACCCTCTTGTGATGTTAAGTTTAACTTTTCAATAAGCGTTTTGGGATCATGATCTTCTAATAGTAATCCTACACCCAATCCAATATCATGAAACATACCATATAATGTGTGGTTAGGCAAGGGATGTGTTTCAAAATAAGATTTATCTTGTCTTTTACTTAATGCATGCCTTGCAATTCCTTCATGAAAATATCGCCACATTTGAGCTAACATAATGGCAACATGATCATGACCTTTGTTTCCTAAAGCGGTACAATCACCAATAGAAAGTGCAAAAGTAGCGTCCTTATCATCTTGTAGCATATCTTGTAAACGTTCATATTTATGTTTAATTTCTTGTACAAATATATTCCAACGGTGTTCAGATACTTCAAAAATTGCTTGTTGATGTTGAGTAGGATAATGTTTACCTTTAATTTCAGAATCAACACGATCAACAGCCGTCGCTTCTAATAATTGTTCTAGCGACTCAATTTCCTCTTGAGCTGTTTGCATATATTCACCTAATATGTATAATAATAGAGA
Source organism: Candidatus Woesearchaeota archaeon (assembly GCA_047602725.1). Lineage (GTDB taxonomy): Archaea > Nanobdellota > Nanobdellia > Woesearchaeales > DATGWN01 > JBLKON01. The sequence goes on along the minus strand of JBLKON010000017.1, from coordinate 6,556 downwards.
TTTATGTATATTGAAATATATAAATGTATCTTAATTTTTGCCATCTACTTTATAAATATTATATCATTATTTTTCGTACATGCATAAACAACATGTATCTACCTATACCACCCACACCACTATGCAATATGTGTGGAAAGGATGTTGTATGGGAGTAGCTGACGTTATTCCAGGGGTATCAGGTTCTACTATTGCATTATTATTAGGTATCTATGATCGTTTTATTCAAGGTCTAAAACAACTTAATGTTTTGTTTATATGGTATGCACTATTACTGTTATATGATAAAAAATATGCAAACCAATATCAGTATCATGTACGTCGTATTGATTGGCGTTTTTTTATTCCTTTAGGTATTGGAATGATTACAGGTGTGGCAAGTATTGTGTTTCTTTTTTCGTTAATAGAACACAAAACGTGGGTGTATGCTCTTTTTTTAGGTCTTATTGTGGTATCCACTACGATATTTGCTCATACGCATAGTGTGCATCAACATCTTACTTGGCTTTTTGTAGGCATACTGTTAGGTTTAATGATACTTACTTTACCCATTTTTATGATGCAATCTACTATTCTTGCTGGTTTTTTGGGATTTGGTGCTATGCTTATACCTGGTATTTCAGGAGCCTATGTGCTTATTATTATAGGAATGTATGAACCTATTATGTATGCATTACGCCATATGGTGTGGTGGACTCTTATTCCTTTTATTATAGGGGGTATTGTTGCTATTAGTGTTGTTCCTAAACTCATGCATATGTTATTGCCACAACACAGTAAGCAAGTATATGCTTGTTGTGTGGGTATTATTATAGGAAGTCTGTATGTCTTAATGGAAGCAAGTTTATTATTTACATCCGCACCTCATGCAATTATAAGTTTTGGTGTGCTGGGAGTAGGAGTATTGCTATGGTTGGTTCGCTGACACACTTTTGTATGTTAACATTTTTAAATACCGCATAATTTTGTACCTTTAAAGGCCCCATAGTCTAATGGATAGGATACGAGCTTGCGGAGCTTGCGGTCTGGGTTCGATTCCCAGTGGGGTCAGTTTTTTTATGTTTTTTTTAACATAGTGACCTAAATATTTATAAATAAATACTACTTTTTAGTTGTAATATGTCTCAATTGTCTTTAGAAGATACGGTTGAACAGGCGAATGTGGGTGATGACAACCCTTTTGTTACTTCATCACGCCTTATACAACGGCGTATTGTGGATGCACAGCGAAGAAGCGAAGTTGATAATTCTGAACTTGATATTGGTTTTGGTGCACACGTGCTTCAAAAATTGTACAAGCATGGCGGCAGTTGGCAACAGAAATTAGATACCATTGATACGTATATATCTGATATGCCTCTTGATGAGATAAGTGTTCGTTACTTACAAGAACTACAAGCTGATTTAGAGCAAAAACTACATGATACATCCTCTCATCTTAATAAATTAACTCGTGGACTGCGTTGCGTTTATCGAAATAAAGATAATACACAAATTTTGGAAAAGTCAAAAGCACTTACTGATACCTTGAGTAGAGTACAAACTCAGATACAAGAAAAAATAGAGACGTATCAACTCACCAAACAAATACAGTATTTGGAACAATTAACTAAAAATCCTGTTACGCCTGAGTCTATAGATGAATTTTATCCAATATTGTATCGATTAGAAAAAAATATTTTAAATGTGGATGATAGTTTAAAGTCGCGTTTACGAGAAATTGAAAGAATATTTGAATCTAATGTTGATAATATTTCTAATGAGCAACAATGTAAAAGACCTACTTCATCATTACTTGATTGTTCTACTGTCCATGAAGATGCACTTCCTTTGACTTTTGCTGATCTGCAAAATCATATCAATAGTACTTTTTGTACGAGAAAACCTGATTTTTTTTATAATGGACAACAATTTAATTCTGTTGATGACATAATTACATATAGGAAAAAATGTAAATTAGAGAGAAAAACAGGAGTTATACTTAAAGAAGTTCACCAAGTAGGATTACAAAAAAAAAGTGAAAGAGATACACTAGTGAGTATACAAGAAAATCAACAACCTGTATTTATATATAAAGGCAATCAATATAATTCACTTGAGGAGGTTTGTGGTCAAGCAAAGTCGCAATCGTGGTGGAATAATATTTTCTCTACTTTTCCTAAATCATTAGAAGCGTATACTTTTAGTGGAGATTTAAAATCAGTACATGAGCATTTTATGAAATTTGTTCCTCATGAATCAAATGTGTATGTTATTGATAGTATTACAAAGCGTGGAGATATTTATACTGTAGTATCATCATCACCTAAAAAAGCAAAAACTGCATTGTTGCATCAAGCACAAAGAAAAAGAGTGCTATCTAATAGATATTCTACACTTCAACCAGCATTATCCTAATACTTTTTTACGTTCTTGTAATGTTTGAATATGCATAAGACGCTCTTTGATAAATGCTTCTGGTTTATCATCTTTAATGAGGCTTGTAATATATTGACCTCCTAAAAAATGAGGAACAATGACAAAATCTGCACCTTTTTCATAGAGCTCTAGCGCAGTATCTACTTGACTTGCTGTGACAATAACCATAGCTTGAGCATTATCTTGTTTAGCAGTAAGCAAAATAAGTTCATTTGCTTCAATATCAGGAACCGTACAAATTACTAATTGTACATCTCTAAAATCACACTCACTAATGAATTCTGCATTTGAAGCATCACCATATATAGATGGTATACTTCTTTTTTTTAGCGTTTTAACTGTGTCTGGATTATGGTCAATAACAAGACATGATTTTTTAGTTGTTTGTACATAATCAAGTAAGCTAGAACCAATACGATTCATACCAAAAATGATAATATCATGTTTTTTACCTTGTACACCTTGATACGAATCTTTAATACGTTTTTTTTCAAATCGATGTAAAATAGGATGTAGTATTTTGTATAAACGTTCACCAAACATAACCATATATGTAGAAAATACAATGGTGAAAATGGCAACTAATGTAATAAGAGAAACATGTTGTACATTTAAAATGCCAGCTTGTACTGCAAGTAAAGCCATAATAATAGAAAATTCACTAATTTGAGAAACAGTTAATCCTGACAAAAAACCAGTTTTAGCAGAATATCCTAAACTTAAAATAAGAATTAACACAATAAGTGGATTACCAATAAGTACAAATAATGATAAGATAATTGCTTTAAATAAAATAGGAGCTAATTCTTGTGTAGTAAGTACTAAACGTTCAGTTATACTCTCTGTTTGTGGAACATCTGAAATAAGTTGAGCTCCTAAAAACACAAAAAACATAACTAAAAAAAAATCTCTGAGTGGTTGAATACGTAAACTAAACGAATGTTGATAGGGAGAAGATGCTAAAGCAACACCAGCAAGTAAAGCACCGATTTCAATAGAAAAACCAATAAATTGGAACAAAACAGAAATCCCTAAACACCATGCAATAATAAAAATAAACACTAATTCTTTAGATTTTTGCATGGGTTCTAATATATACTTGCTCAAAATTTTTCCTAAAATAAAAACAAGAATACCTCCTGCAATACCTTGAAACACTGTAGAAATAAGTATAGCAGTTAATTGTTCAGATGAACCTGTATTCATAGCTATAGTTCCTACTGCCATTAAAATAAGTACGGCAACTAAATCTTGAATAAGTAAAAAACCAATAGAAATTTTTCCATATAATTTATCAATACCTGCATTATCAGTAAGGAGTTTAATAATAATAATAGTAGAAGAAAAGGTAAGTGCTGTTGCTATAAGTAATGAGACAATCCATGAGTACCCCATAATTTTTAAAATTACAATACCAAAAACGGTTGTAAACACTATTTGCCCTAAACCTGTTACTAACGCAAGCAAACCTACTTCACGTACGAGTTTTAAATTCAAATGAAGTCCTACAATAAATAATAAAAATGCAACACCAATGTGAGAAAATGTTTCATACCCCTCTGCTGAAGTTAACATATTCAAAAAAAGAGGACCTATGAGTAGTCCTGTAATAATATACCCAATAAGTAGAGGTTGTTTAATTTTATTCATAACGTACGATACAAAAAAAACAAGGACCATTACTATTGCGAGTTCTACAAAAAAAACAGCCATTACGTTGTTTTTAATATTTACTCTTTAAAAAGATTATTTTAAATAACGCCATAGTCGATATCTATGTCTATGGTGTTTGTAATAATATAATAGTGCTAATAAGAAAAATAGTATGATAAAACCAATAACTAAGTAGATAATGGGTTGTTGAGATATAATAAAGTTATTATCTTGTTGTGTTGCATATGGTGTATGTGTTTGTATAGGTGTAGTTTGATTTTGTTCTTGCGTGGGTTCCGTGGGGTTTTGTACATACCAAAGCAAATTAAAGTGTTGTTCCGACACTTCACTAAGACGTAAAAGATAGTTGAAAAAGAGCAATTGATTATCTTCAAACAGATAGGTATTAGTACCATGCCGCATAACAACACTTTGATTTTCATAATAAAAAATAACATTATATTGTTGTTGGTTTATGGTTAGGGTGTACCATGTACGATAGGTAAATTGTTGAGGAGTATGAGCAAATAACGTAATAGGTGTATAATCGGATGTACTTTGTGCTATTGGCGTACCTAAGGGGGCACTTGATGGACTTCCTGGTGATCCACCACCGCCACCATTATTATTGTCATTACCTGATGTACATGCTCGCGTAGTTATAGGTTTATCAAATTCAGTTCCACATGCATGTAGGTCAGTTACGGTTCTTGCTTGTTGTCCATTACTACATGTGCCCCAGTCACTTGTTTGCCAAGATTCAGAACAGGTTTCACTCACTGCACTGTATTGTAAACCAGATATTTGCCATACACTTGCATTGTATTCACTACAGGTATAATTGCCAAGCGTTGAAGGACATAACATACGCAATTCAGATGTGCCATTACATGGAGTTGATATTGTGGTAACATCAAACAATTTAGCATCTACTACACAAATATGAGAAAAATTAATATTATTTCTCGGTAAAAATACAGTCTTATTAGCTATTGCAAATTCACTATCAATATGTATAAAACTCCTGTTATTGTATATTGATTGATTGATGTATAGTTTTAATAAGGTAATATTTGTTTGTGAAAAGTTATGAGCAAAAGTAAGCAATGGTTGCTGTTGTGCACGAATAGTCACATTACGTTTTCCAATAATGGTTGTATTGTCATATGTCGTATTATCAAGTTGTATAATAATATCTTGTTTATTGGTTTCTGGTATTCCTCTCATAGAAGTATCTAAAAGATTCGTTGTATTTAAAGAAATATTCATAGTAATATTATAGGTAATAGGAATGTGTTCGTATTGACCTTGCAAGGTTATGTTATGCACTCCTAAACGTAAAAAGAAGGGCAATGTTGATACATTACATGCAGCACATAAAGATTGGTGTTGGGTAACATAGGTAAGGTGCATGGGGGTTATTGTTGGTGACTGTACTTGCAATATTCTTCTTCTAGATGTTATTATTTGTTGTTGATCTAGATTAATACTAAAAAAAGGAAATGGAACAGGAGTAAAGTTACCACTACCATTCACTTGAGCACGTACTCCATGTTCAGTTGCGTATCCACTACCATATTTTGTGGTGTGATTATAGATCGTTGCATTCTGGTAATTCCATTGATACCAAGTTATGTTTATGGGTGTAGTAAACGTGTGTGCTATATTTGTGGAAGAAAAATTTATATCGCGATGTGTAGAAACATTAGACATCACCAAAGGTTGCACTGAAGTTATTTTTCCATAAGGAAATTGTTCTAATGTTATATTAGATACTGTGTCAACGTCAACTACATAAAAAAAAGAAGTTGTATTATGAGTTAAACCATACAATAAAGGATAATTACTTGTTTTCATAAAACGACTGGTATAAGGGTCCTGTTGTGTAGGAGCAAAAACAATATCATAAGGATATACGCCTGAAATATTCCAAGATAATAATGATATGGTGTCATTACGATTAAACATGTATAACGTATTTCCAAACACAAACAAAGGATGTATGTTATGTATTGTTTGTACATCACCTTGTGTGTTTATATGTTCAACGTGTGATACAGGAATGCGTACATTATTAACATATATATCTGTTGTATTATATGAAAAAACATTATTTCCATAAGTAATACTATAATTTGTTATTACATTATCTATAGCCATATCAACAATATCACCTGTCATGTTGCGTACTTCTGTTGCATTTTTATAGCGAGAAATAACATAAAGTGTTGCGTTATGTGCAACAAACCAGTGTTGTAATACATCTGTATCTGTTGACCAATTAAATAAGATATCTTGTGCTTGTACACGATGATGATATATAGAATTATTATAATAACTAAAGGCAGCTATAACATCTTGATTATAGATGCTCCATGCAATAGGTGTAGTAAAATTAGTAGATATGTTCATTTGTCTTGTAGTGTTTACATAGATACCATCATTGTTAACAGCAAATGAATACGTGTTAGGTATAGGATATCCT
>JBLKON010000016.1:0-12652 GCA_047602725.1 Candidatus Woesearchaeota archaeon | reverse complement strand
TTTTTTTTTTTTTTTTTATTCTTCATATACCTCATGTACAATGGGCTACATTTGCAGACACAAAATCTATGGATCCTGTTTTGGATGCTGGTATGATAGGATTACAAATAGTTCCACAACACCCAAATCACATACACGTGGGCGATATTATAACATACAAACAAGATGGCATATTAATTATTCATCGTGTTATAGATATAAGGCATGATACGCAAGGATGGTATGCCATCACGCAAGGAGACAATATACCCACACCTGATCCATATAAGGTAAGATTTGAACAAGTACACCGTTTATTAATTGGAGTGTTGTATTGAAAAGAGCTAAAATGTTAGATGTTTATTATTTTAGAGGAATGCCATTTATACCACACCGCACATATGTAGATCATATAAAAGAATTAAGTGTGTTTCCTCAAAATGATTTTATAGGTTATCTTGATTTATTGGAAAAGAATTGCAAAGGACCTCGTGCTCAAGAGGTAAAAAGACAGTATGAAGATTGTGCGCCCATTACTTTTATTCAAATAACTCAGAGTATAGCAGATATTTGGGATACACAAGAGGAAAGTCAACGAAAAACACTTATAAGTACATTAGAATCTGAATTAAAAACGATATAATCTACTATTACTACACATTAATAATAGCTCTTTTTTAAATACTCAAGCATCTAAAAATAGGTAGGTTAATAAATAACCTCTTACCTAAGCATAAGTAACGGGTGATTAGCATCGGACAACAAGAAGTATATGATTTTTTAAAAACCAACAAAACCAAATGGTTTACGTCGCGAGAAATTTCTGAACAACTCAATATTTCTATCGGTTCGGTTACCATGAGTCTCAAAAAGTTACGTAAAAGTAATATTGTAGATTTTCGCAATACGGGAAAGCGAAATATGTTTGAATATCGCTTTAAGCCCCAGAAAGTTTAAAAAAGACCTCTTTATAGTATGAACTATGGGTGCCGATAAAGGAAGTATTAACGAGCAAATCAAAGAATTAGAAGCGGAAATATCTAAAACTAAATATAATAAGCGCACTCAAGGACATATTGGGTTAGTAAAAGCAAAAATTGCACAATTGCGTGAAAAGCAAGAAACACGCGCTCGAGCTTCTGCTGGACCAGGTGATGGGTACAGTGTACGAAAAACAGGTGATGGAACAGCTGTATTACTAGGATTTCCTTCAGTAGGTAAATCTACCTTACTTAATGCATTAACCAATCAAGAGTCAGCAGTGGGAGCGTATGCATTTACCACGTTAACTGTTATTCCAGGTCTTTTGGAGTATAAACACGCCAAAATCCAAATTTTAGACGTTCCCGGTATTGTTGAAGGAGCAGCAGTAGGCACTGGGCGAGGAAAGGAAGTGTTACAAGTCATTAGAAATGCAGATTTAGTTATTCGTTTAGTTGATGTATTTCACCCAGAACACTATGATATTATTAATAGAGAAGCATTTGCAGCAGGAGTGAGGCTCAATCAACGGTTACCAGATGTAAAGCTAGTTAAAACAATGAAAGGTGGTATTGATATTGGAGCAACAGTAAAGTTAACAAAATTAGATAAACAAACCATAGAAAACATTTGTAAAACGTTTAAAATTATTAATGCGCAGTTAGTATTTAGAGAAGATATTGATGAAGATCAGCTTATAGATGTCATTATGCGTAACAGAGTATATGTACCAGCAATTACTATTATTAACAAAATGGATGCAGTACCTATGCAACAAGCACTTGCAGTGCAAAAAAAAGTACAAGGACAATTGTTAATTTCAGCTTCTAAAAAAATACATATGGAAGAATTAAAAGAACTGATTTTTTCTAGTATGCGTTGTATTCGTATTTATTTAAAAGAAGTTATGAAAAAAGCAGATATGGAAGAACCACTTATTATGCATCAGGGCGACACGTTGCGTGCAATTTCTGAAAAATTGCATAAAGACTTTGTGGATAAATTTAAATTTGCTCGTGTGTGGGGAACGTCGGCTAAATTTGATGGACAGCAAATCCGTAAACTAGATCATGTGGTACATGACAAAGATATTGTAGAAATTCATGTACGTTAGGTTTAATAATGAGTATCATTATTATGTCCTACCTTAGCTTGTATTGTTTCATAAATTTCTGACAAAATACCTCGAATCTTGCTATCATCTATATGAGAATTATCTTCATTATGTAAACGCCAATATAAGGTGTTGATACCCAAAGCGTCATTACTTAGTTTTCCTTGTTGGTTATGATAGGTGAATCCCCATCCATGAGGTACTCTGTACAACAAAACTCGTCTATTATTATTAGGAGTAGATTTTTCAATTTCTGGTGCCGGAATAATACTAATATATTCAATTTTATTTTCTCTAAATAGAGCAACAGCTAATTGTTGGGTAGTTTCTTCAAGGTGTGTGTGACTCATATGTAAGGTAAATATAGGTTGTATTTATAAATCTTTTTAATTACACCACTTATTAATAGTAAAATTTATAAGCGATACAAAAAATCCACAGTAATGGAATATGTACATCGGTTTTATAGGCCTAACACAGAGATATTGAGCGCATTCCCATCAAACAAAGGAGTAGATGAATTGTTTAATGATTTACTTACCCATCACATTGAGTTAGAACATCTAAATAAATATAAATTTAGATTTTCTCCTTTAGGTATTTTTACTTCCCCAAAAAAAGTTATTAATAAAGACTCCATGCTATTTCAAATAGAATTTTTAGGAGATATAGATTATGATAGACTAATAGCGACGATTGCTACTCAAGCTTCTTGGGAAATGTACGAGAAGGTTTTTCAAGCAACTTTCAATACTAATAAACAAACAATGCAACAGATTAGAGATGTGTATCAAAGATCAATATTAGAACACATTTTAGGTCCTATGTTTCCATGTTATGCATTAGAACATATTTTAGAACATAGTGATAATTAAACCAACTTTTGTATAGTATCAACTAAATCATCTTTAGTTGCAAACACACATAAAAATCCATTACGATGGCAAAATAATAATCCATGAGCATACGTTTGTAGTACGTTTTCATCTTGTCCCCACCATGCTTCAGGCAAAGATTTGCGTACTGCAAATGAATTGGGTTCACTATTCACACATTGCAAAGCCCACGACCCATCTTCTTTTTTATAACCCACATATAAGATGTCAGCATCTGCCATAACTAATTCTTTCCAAGGCAAATACTGGTCAAACAACACATAGCTTTTATGTGGGCGTTGCTCTAAAGCTTGTGCAACACGTTGTTGTGCTTCTAGTGTTGCTTGTGCATGTCGTATTTCATTACGTAAAACGACACGCGCAAATTCTACAGCTTCCAAAAAACGCTCATCATAATCATGTTCTTTCCATGTAGGGCGCATATGTAAAAAAAGAGAATGAAGCGAATACACATAAAAACCTTCTTTGGCACTAAGAATTTGCACACCATTATCAGGACCATCAATATGTTGTACAAATGATGTATCAAGATAATCAACAACTACTTGCTCACATAAGCGAGTACCAAAATGTTTCCACACTAAGCCAAACGAAGCATACGGAATGCCATTTGGTCTCATACCAGCGCCTTGTTGTTGATGATGATCAAAGTCATGTGTGCTAACATCATAACGCATACCTACATCCACACGATAATTGGCTTGGGCTAATTGTGTACTATCCCGTGTACGAATAATGCGTGCATCAAAACACTCTAAAAGCGTTGCGCAAGCAAACACATCATCAGCGTGAAACGGTCCATCGTGTACAGCAATTGTAGGAATCATAAACATACCAAAACACTCATCATATAAAAAGGTTGCATAACTTTTATAAGCATTTATGATGCATCCAAATATGTATGTTTGAGCGCCTTATTAAAAAACACCTGGATTTTTCCTGGTGGTTTATTTTAGGTTTTGTCCTATTGTTTGTATTAGCTGTGCCCTATGCTTTGCAATTAGAAGTAGACCCTTCTTTTTCTGCGTTAATTAGTAGCGATTCACAAAATAATGTCAATGAACGTGTATTAGTCAATGCATTAGGACAAACAGATGTCTTTTTAGTCGTATTAGCTATTGACAGTTCTTCTCGTTTACAGCAACGACCTTTACATCTAAATCAAACAGTTCCGTATATAGAACAAATACAGCAAGTGATGCAAGAAAGTTTTTATGTGCAACAAGTATTACCATATCGTATTAGTGATGATGGGCAATATGCACAACTTCCCATACGTGTACAAGTTCCACGCAACAATGAAGGAACGTCACGTGTTATTGAAGATTTGAATTATTATCTAGCTCAAAGTGGAGCATATCCAGGTGTCATAACAACGTTAAGTGGATTTCCTGTACTTATTAATAGAGTAAACACATTATTAATTGGAGACAATATTAAAACAATTCTACTTACGTTTTTTATTGTAGCATTAGTACTCTACTGGTATTTTAAATCATATAGACTAACTATTATTACCCTTATTATTCCCGTTGTCAGTCTTATTTTTTTAGTAGCTATTATGGCACTTTTTAATATTCCAATTACCATTACCTTAGCAGCAGTAGGGATTATTGTGCTAGGGCTGGGTATTGATTACACTATTCATATGATTATAGCCTACGAATCATATTTAGAACAAGAAGATAATGCATATCAAGCTATTGTCAAAGCAGTCAATCATTTAAGCAAAGCAATAGTAGCTTCTTACATAACAACAGTAGTAGGGTTTAGTGCTTTAATGCTGGGTATTTCTCCCTCTTCTCAAAATCAAGGATTAGTATTAGTAATAGCAATTACGTTAGTATTTTTAGCAACTGTTTTATTGTTACCTCCCCTGTTATTTATTGGTGCTAGACATTATGTACCTTCATCAAATAAAATATTTGACGCACTCAAAAAAGGGTTAGCAAATTTAGCTACATATCAAGTGCAATATCCTAAAATAGTATTATGTATTATTGGTGGTATTACCATTATTATGATTGGTGCAGCTTCGCAAGTAAGTATTAGTACTAGTAATGACAATTGGATTCCCAGTGATGATCCCATATCTTTGGCATTTAGAGAATCATCTTTAGCATTCGGTAATGATTTTTCTTCATTAACACTCGTAGTGCGTGCTCAACAACAAGATTTATTTTGGTGGCCAGCAATACTACAAATGCAACAGTTGGTCAGAGAAATAGAACAGATACCCGGAGTAAAAAGTGTAGATAGTCCATTTCATAATATAACAACTATGCAACAAGCATATGTATTCAAAGAAAGTAAGCCTATAGCTTTTTCTCAAGATTTTAGTCTAACAACTATGCGTATTAATGTAGACAGTTTTGATAATGATGAGTCAGGAAGTTCTGCTTTATATGATACCATTGTACAGCACGTTGATTCATTTCCTAATGATATTATAGATGTTTCTTTTTTTGGTGATATTGTACGTTTTAGAGAATTGGGAGTAAGTCTAGGAAGAGATACAGGAGTAACTACCATGTATAGTTTTATTTTTGTATTACTTACAGCAACACTTATTTATGGATCGATACGTGTGGGAATAGTTGCATTAGCACCAATTATTATTGCTGTTATTTGGACAGTAGGAGTTATGGCCCTTACTGGTATTCCTTTTACGGCGTTATCAACAGGACTTATTGCCTTAGTGTTAGGTATAGGTGTTGATTTTTCTTTGCACATTGTTAATAGTATAGAGCAATATGAAAAACAAGGTAAATCACTTGCACAAGCTATAAAAAGAACAATGTTATATTCAGGTTCATCACTATTATTAACATCCATTACTACTTTTATTGGATTTGCATCATTGGTATTGGCAACCCTATTAGGTATTCGACGTTTAGGCTTAGCGCTTGCCTTTTCCATAGTGTGTGTATTTATTGTTAGCATAGCAATGGTTCCAGCAATTATTGCATTAAGGAGGAAAAAAAAAAAAAAAAATAACCGTAAAAAATATCGCAAGTAATCTCTATATACTAGCGTGCTTAGTCATGGTATGTGTAGTAACAGTAAGTGTATCTGCATTTCAAGTAGAAGTGCTCCATACAAATCCAGCACCACTGCAAGCTGGTGAGTATGCGGATATTACTGTACAAATAGTTAACCCTGCTCAAGCCAAAAATCAAGATGAGGTGACGTTTTTTATTAAAGACACAGCACACATTACACCTGTAGATGGTCAACAAGCAACTATCGGTTCTATTCAGCGAGGATCATTTGTTACTCGTACGTTTACTGTTTTTGTAGATGAACAAGTTCCTGCAGGTTTTTATCCACTATACGTTGTGGTACAACAACAAGGGGTACAAACCGAATATCAACAACGAGTATATATCCAGTCTCCTTTGTTTGAACCTCAATTGGCAGTAGGTTCTTTGAACAGTTATCCCAATCATCTGTTGCCAGATAGTAAACAAAATATTGTTGAAGTTATGTTACAAAATCTAGGAGACAAAACAGCTGATGTAATAGAAGTCACGTTGCACGAATCGTCTGGTATTATAAAACAAAGTCATGCATTCAGTTTAACTGATTCTCTGAGTAGATTAGAAGGAGGACAGCAAGAACAGGTATCATTTACTTTTGATATAGAACCTGTGGTTGGGCTATCTGATATTCCAGCAGAACTACAGCTAAGATATAGGTATAGAGATGCACGAACAAATCAAATTTCCATACGAACAATTGCTTTACCTATACACATTCCTATCTCGCAAACACCGTATTTTGATGTTGAAACAAAGCAAGACAATTTGCGTGCGGGACAATCAGATACTCATATTACTGTGCATCTAACCAATGTGGGTGCTTATCAAGGAGAACAGGTCCGTTTGCGTTTATTTCCTAATCCAGCACAACCTTTTGATTTTGATCAAACAGCGTTTTTTGTAACACCGTATATTGACGTCAATCAAGAAATGGTACTTCGTATACCTTTTGATGTACTTAAAGATGCAGCATTACAAGAACATGTAATCAAAGCACAACTAGAAAGTATGGTAGGAACCAGTGTATTTACCCAACAAATCTATATTCCTATTGTAGTACAACAAGAAGCATTATCCACATTGCAAACAAATGCATGGAGAATTATTATTGCAGCGCTAATTATAGCACTGTTGTTAGGTTGGATGTATAAAAAAACAAGAGAGGACAACTAGAAGACAGTAGGTGCATACGAACAATAGCTATTTAAAGATGGAGTAAACAAGACATAACATGATAAAACAATATAGTGTAGTAAGCACGTTAGTCATCATTACGGTGTGTATCTTTATATTACAGTTAGTAGTGCCTCCTCTAACTGGTATGTTTGCTTTACAAAGTAATCAGTTGCTAATGCAGCCGTATCGTATAGTAACGTATATGTTTTTACACGCTAGTTTTTTTCATATTTTGTTTAACATGTATGCTCTTTATTTGTTTGGTAGTTTATTACAACAAAGTATTGGTGCTAAACGATTGATAACTGTATATTTTGCTACTGGTATTGGTGCTGCTATTCTTTATATGCTACCTGCTGTATTGACAGGGCAACAGGTGAATGCTGTGGGAGCAAGTGGAGCTGTGTTTGGTGTGATTGGCGCACTTATGGTGATTATGCCACGTTTACCGTTACTCTTCTTTTTTGTTGTACCCATGCCGTTATGGGTTGCTGGTATTATGTTTTTTTTAATTGATGTCATAGGTATGGCAGGTAACACCAACGTTGCACATTTGGCTCACATTATTGGTATGCTTATGGGATTAGGGTTTGGCTGGTATTATAAGAAAAAAGCAAAACAGTTTCATAAACGTTTTTCTCGTACATTTGAATTAGATGATACTGATTTAGATGACTATTTACGTAATGGACGATTGTAAAAAACAACGTCTTTGGGTTATGATGTAGAGTATATGTTATTTATATCGTTACATCTATGCATTACATAACCACATTTTTTTTAAAGGGATTGTACAGTAAAAATGTATGCAAAAAACAAGTAACAAGCAAACTAAATATATTATTATTACCGGAGGAGTTCTTTCAGGTCTAGGCAAAGGGGTAGTAAGTGCAAGTATAGGGAAATTATTGACAGACTCTTATAAGGTAATTCCTGTAAAGTGTGACGGATATTTAAATGTAGATCCAGGAACGATGAATCCAACAGAGCATGGCGAAGTGTTTGTATTAAAAGATGGTGGAGAAGTTGATTTAGATTTTGGACATTATGAGCGTTTTTTATCAGTGGAATGTAAACAGGAATGGAGTTTAACAAGTGGAAAAATATTTTTATCGTTAATGGAAAGAGAACGTAAAGGAGATTTTTTAGGAAAAACGGTACAAATTATTCCTCATGTAACAGGACAAATTCGTCAAACTCTGCAAGGTATAGCACAACAAGAGCAAGCAGATGTGGTATTAGTTGAAATTGGTGGCACGGTAGGTGATATTGAAAATCTGTGGTTTTTAGAAGCTGTGCGTGAATTAGTA
This sequence comes from Candidatus Woesearchaeota archaeon, assembly GCA_047602725.1. Lineage (GTDB taxonomy): Archaea > Nanobdellota > Nanobdellia > Woesearchaeales > DATGWN01 > JBLKON01. The sequence continues at coordinate 4,155 of JBLKON010000016.1, read as the reverse complement.
CGAGAAGTTGGTAAACAACATGTATTGTTTGTGCATTTGGGATTAATTCCTGTATTGGATGAGCAAGGTGAACAAAAAACAAAACCGATGCAACAATCATTAACATTTTTGCGAGAACGCAGTATTTTTCCTGATGTACTTATTGGGCGAAGTAAACAAGTGTTGCACGAAAAAACACGACAAAAATTACATTGGTTGTGTAATGTAGAACAGCAAGCAATTATTTCAGATCCAGACACAACTAATATTTATGAGTTACCTTTAATTTTCGAACAAGAAGGGTTGTTACAAGTACTTAATAAGAAATTAGGATTACAAGCGCATGCAAAAATTGACAAGTGGAAAGCTTTACTGCAAAAACCCTTAATGCGTACGCTTACTATTGGGGTATGTGGCAAATACACCACATTGTCTGATTCATATATTAGTATTAGTCATGCATGTTTACATGCAGGATTACAGGTGGGAGCTCAAGTAAACATAGTGTGGATTGATGCAGAAACATGGAATCCCCAAGATATACAAGCTTGTGATGGACTTATTATTCCTGGTGGTTTTGGAACGCGCGGTATTGAAGGAAAAATAAAGATAAGTACGTATGCAAGACAACATCATATTCCACTGTTAGGTATTTGTTACGGTTTGCAACTTATGGTTATTGATATTGCTAGACATCTTGCAGGATTGCACGATGCGCACACGACTGAAGTTGATATACACACTGCACATCCTGTAGTTGATATATTGCCTGAACAAAAAACGGTAACACAAAAAGGTGCAAGTATGCGTTTGGGAGGATACCATGCCTATTTACAAAAAGATTCGTTAGTGTATACATTGTATAAAAAAGAAAAGGTAAATGAACGTCATAGGCATCGGTATGAAGTAAACCCTGCGTATCATGATGCATTACAAAAAGCGGGTTTGGTGTTAAGTGGTTTATCTGCAAATAAACAGTTAGTTGAGTTTATAGAATTACCAACGCATCCCTTTTTTGTGGGAACGCAAGCACATCCAGAATTACAAAGTTCGTTAGATACACCAGCACCTTTATTTGTGGGTTTACTGCAAGCGTGTATGAAAAAGTAAGTGGAATTTGAATATAATTTAATCATTAAATTCTTTATATCTTGGTAAAATTGCATGGGGGAAAAGATCTAAATGTTCAATTTCTTCATAACAGTCTCTTATAAATTGTTGATAACTTTTTGTAAACATAGAGAATGGAATTTTTGGGAAATCCAATTTTATATCAGGATAAGTAAATTTATTGAAGCATCCACTGAGTATATGTGAAGCTAGCATATCATAATGTTGTAAAGTAGTAACACCATCATGGTGTTGTTGTTCAAAATATCGTTGAGAGCTAGATGGATCATGGATGCCAAATTTTACAGATAGATACATCCAAGCCATAATGGTATCTCTATTAATGAGATCTGTTTTAAGTATCCTATAAATACTCTCTCCAATTTTTCCATCTCTACCATTGGGTTCAATAGTTTCTAGACATTTATCAATAGTATCTGCTGCATCTCCTAAATCAAATCCACATGCAGTGGACTCAGCTCTCATAGGATTAGGGCCTCCAATTAAATAAGAATTTAAGTATGCTTTGTCATCAGACATACCTCGTCCCGGTGTTATTTCTATATAGCCAGTAACAATACCACCGCCTTTTAGGGATGGATAATGTTGTCTAGTAGTACGTATTGGATAGTTATAAGCTATGGAAAGTTCATGTAAAAGGCTAATAAATTCTTCTTGCATAACCTCTCCATGATCATCAATTGCATTATGCTTTGCTAAAAATTCTATACGCTTAGGAGAGTTACTGTTTGCCAAGTCAAACAGAGTTAAACCGTGTTCACGAAGTTTATCCATATCAATGGGATATGTGGTTCCTCTTCGTAAAGGAATGGAGAATTTTTTAGCTACTCTGTTTGCAATAGGATCTTTAGGTAAAGTTCTTTTTTCAGGTTCTGCATCATTTTTTTTTTGTCGTTTTTTATGAAAGTCATATAATTTATTAAAAACTCTTTCATTCAAATCTTCGCGCGCGATATCCGAATCAAGGTGGCTTGCCCATATGCAGCCAATAAGATAGCTTGCAACATCTTTAATTGGTTGACAATCGATTTTTTTTTTACCAAACATTGGTTTTCCTTGCCAAGTGTATGTTCCAATAGGATTGGCGGAATTAAGACCATCACACCTATCCTTATACTGTTTAGCAAGTTTGAGCGTAAATATTTCCCAATCTGATAAATATTTCTCTCTTTCTTGTTTAAATATTTCTAGCCCATCCGGACCAAGAGCTAAGAATCCAAACCAATCAGGCGTCATATTGGGTATTTTGCGACCTTTAAAAGAAACATGACCTTCATGAGCATGGCCAGTACAACTTTGAATAGCAATGAGGCGATGCATATCATCAGTAAATCCTGATGATTCTTCTAAAAGTAGTTCAAGATCCCTTGCACAAAGGGCTTCATATGATTCTTTTTTATGTGATTTTCTTCTTTTAGACATTCTAATTCACTTTTTCCAATGCAAATCGTAATGCAGAATATTCTTGATCATAGCTTGTAGGAAATATTTCTTGTACACCTCTTAGTAAAGTATAGAAAAGGTCTAATTGTTGACAGTCTACCAATCTTGTTTCTTCAATGTCGTTAGTAGGAGACAATATAACCTTACGAACTAGACCTCCAATGGGATGTGGTACATCCATAGAAAGTCTTTCAGTGAGTTTACGTTGTGCATTTTGAACAGATTTAAGAGCTGATGTCGGCCTACGTTGTTCTTTTTTCTTTAAAGTATTGATATAAGATAACACATCTTTACCAGATGCAATAATAAAATCTCTTTGATGTAAGTCAGGATTTTGAATTGCATTTTCGATATATATATTAGCCATTATGAGGCCAGTCATGGTACGAGGTATGAATTGAGGATGATATAATCCTAATGATAATAAATTACCTTTATTTTCTTGCATTCCATTATGTATTCTTTTAGAAGTGTCGTACACCGTATCAAGTACAGTAGCAATTCCATAATTTAATCTTGTGACTTTTGCTCCCATCAATAGTATTGTAAAGAGTGTCGCTTATATATATTTCTATTATAGAGTACTAACATCACCCTTTCCAGACATGATCATCAGGATGCATAGCTGACTGCACTTCTAACACATCATACAGGCTAGAACGTAACACACGACTACGCTCAAAACTTTGATGCACAAAAATTTCATCACATAATCTATCAGCCAATACTTTACGTTGTTGTTCACTAACCTTATCTAAAGGACGTTGTATGTGTAACACTTGCATTTGATGAGCAACAAGTAAACCCGCCATATCACCTACAAACGGCTTAAGAAACGCAAGTAATTGCTTATGCACCATCCAACACCTGGTCAGAAATATACAGTAACAAATCTCGTTCTGTTATAAAACCAACTAATACCTTATTATCAACAACAGGAATTTTTGTTACCTTATGTTGTGTGTATAAAGCAAACACACGCAAATAATGGTCAGTAGGAGCACAAGTAACAACATGAGTAGACATATAAGCTTGAACAGGTTGTTGCAAAGATACTGCTTCTGTAAGTACGTTATTGACCAAATCACGTTCAGAAAACATACCTATCACATGTTGATGTTCATTAACAATCACTACGGTGTTAGTGTGATGCTTTTTCATAAGCTGTACCACGTCCATAATAGAAGTAGTACTCAAAGCAGTAACTACTTGTTTTTTCATAAGGTGTTCTATAAGCATATCTACTTTAAGAAAAGACGTATTTAAAAAATGCATGCTGTGTGTGCACAATATTTATAAATTACTAATAACCATCCATATGTATGAAACAAGCATTGAGTTTTTTGGTTATATCATTAATTGCGTCCATCGTTCTTATTATAACAAGCATCATTTATTTTGGTGTCACGTTGTGGATAATCAAAATTGCATCTATGATCTTTTTTGGAGAAGGCTTAGATATTAATTGGGCTGTATTAGCAGCTACCATTATGTCTACAGGAGCAATTATTGCAAGTGCTCGAAAATAAATGGAATTAAACACCTTTATTAAATTGTGTAATTTGGCAACAACCGGTGGTCAAGCTAAAACACTTATTCGTT
>JBLKON010000015.1:0-12824 GCA_047602725.1 Candidatus Woesearchaeota archaeon | reverse complement strand
GTATATATTAAAACTGAATGCGATCATGCCACCGTGTCTATTGACCGGTGGTCAGCATTCAGCAAATTTGTTTTGACGTGATCCAAGTACTTTTGGAACATGTGCGGGATCAGCTTATTGTAGGCAGCATAGTACCTATGAAGAGTGTTCACAAATGTGTATAGATAAACTTGGTTGCACTCCGAGAGCTAGAAGATAGTATTTACTCTATTTACTAAACGCCATATCATGCGCTTTTAGATATTGCTTAACAAGAATATTCCAATCAGCTAACTCAGAGAGTTGTTTAGCTGCAATTTTTTTTTGTACGCGTTCATTATGATGTAACTCAATAAAATCTTGCATTGCTTGAGCACATGATGTTACCACCTCATCATATGTTTTTCCTAGGCGTTTTACAACATATACCCCATCTTTACCATCAACAAATTGTCCAAAACCAGCTAAATCAGTAGTAAGTGCAGGCACACCTAAAGCACAAGATTCTAAGGGTGTATATCCCCATGGTTCATAATACGAAGCAAATAAACCTAAATGACAACCTTGTAATAATTGATAATAATCTAAATCAATAACTCCATCAACGCCTGTTAAATAAATAGGTACATACATAATTTTTACCTGTTGTTGTTCACTATTATCAAAACCAAGTGATTGGAGTAAACGTATCATTTCATTGTCTTCATTAACATAATGTGTGCTTAAAGGCGGATTTCCTGTTTTACGTCCAGCTTTTACTAGTTTTTGTAAAGACATTTGTTGATGCTCATCAAACACTTCATAAGATGCTTGAAGAGCACTATGTACCAGTTTATGTTGCATACCATCTATGGTTTGTTGCATATAGCGACGCAGTGTACGCATAAAAATTTTATTTTCTAATACTTCCTTATCAATACCATACGTTTTATGAGGAACAGTAATTAAACACACTACTGTTTTTCCTTTGGTATCTAGTGTTTTAAGAGCTTGTAGTGCCACATCAATACCTTTATTGTGTATTTCATGTCTTCCTGAAATAACAAAAAAGAGCGTTTGTTGTGTGTCAAACGTATAATAGGGGAAAAAATGCGACATAGTTATATCAATAAGTGCTTTTTTAGAGTGTTGATGGTCAAGTGCTATTTGTTCAAAATCAGGAAAATGATACATATTCAACCCATTATACACAATAACATCTGGTTTTTTACCTAATAAATACTCGCATTCCATAGCAGTAATATCAGAAACAGTAGTAAAAATATCAGAATGATGTGCACAAGCAACTTCAGTACTGTGTTTTGCAACCACTCCCAAACGCTGTGCTTCTTGCGTAGGATTAATGTCTTTAATACGTTCATATAATTGTGAAGTATGTGCAGCATACGAACGTCCAAGCATGGTAGCGTGCGTTGTAAATACAGTTTTAACAGGAGAATTATTGAGTTTTAAACATAAATTAGTAAAACCAGTCATCCATTCATGACTGTGTACCACTGCTTTTTGTGGATGTTCATGAATAAAACACTCAATACAGCGCGCAGCAGCATACGAAAGCATGAGCGGTTCATCGACATCAAAACCACCTAAAAGGGTATCTACTTGAAATGATTGCCATAATTGTGCTTTAAGTGAATTTAATTTGCTTTGTACACCAAAAAATTCGAGTAACAAGACTTGAGGCTTACCTGCAATGTGCCAACGCCCATAATGCAGTATAATACCTTCTTGTTGTAATGTGTGTGCAACACCTTGTAAGTGTTGAGGTATAGGTTGTTCATCAAACTCCACAGAGTTTGTATAAGGACCAATAAGATAATATTGTTGGTATGCTTGCTGTAACAAATCTGCTTTAGAAGAAACTACTGTGTGAATACCACCTACTTTGTTACAGACTTCAAAACTGACTTCAAACAACACTTGAGCAACTACCATTTAAAACCATCCGAGTACTTTTGCAAACAGTAACCCAATAAGTAAACCTACAGCTAAACCAAAAGCAAATTCCATCATACCTTTATAGATAGAATCATGTACAGGTTCATGTAGCTTTCTTTCTTTGTCTTCAAGTACCGTAGTCTTTTTGATAGACTGAGCAAGTGCTTGTTCTAAGCGATCAATGTGTTTATCTATTTGTTCCAATTTGTTATTGGCATCTGGTGTAGTGTCGTTTTGCATACTCGGTTCCTCCTTTGGTAATGCTTGCATGGTTTGTTGAATACCAGCACGTAGTGTTGCATCTAAGATATCAATAGTAGTGTATCTATCATACACACGTTGTAATGCTAATGCTAACGTCTCATCTTTATGGATATCTTTTATCCATGTTGCAATATCATTACGTTGTGCATTAACATGATGTTGAAAATCTTGTAAAGAAATATGATGAAGGGCTTCAATCATTTGGGCAATATTTTTTACGGTACCAAATCCACGACACACAAAATAATGTTGTGCATCAACGTCAGCTACAATTACCCTACCTTCGACCATTATTCACCCCTTTTAAAATGAAATTACTCTACGTACTCTGTATGTACTATACATGCATATTATATGTATCCTATTAATACAGGAATATACATACTCATCACATATAACCCTTTATAGTTATTTACTTTTTATAAATGTTTTACTTGGTCCACCTGATTTTCAATAACAACATGGCCATATTCAACTTCTGGCTGCGTGTGATTATTGGTTTGGTCTACCATCTGTGGTTTTGTTCTGCAACGCAAAACCATATCATTAATAATATTCATAAATGCAATATACGAGTCATAAGGGCTATCATACGGATTAAAATATTTATGTACATCACCATCAGCAAACCACTTAGTGCACATATAATAAAAGTGATCAGATGTAGTAAGCTTTTTCCAATCATCAAGTAACTGTTTATCTTGTTTTTGTTTGACTAATTGTTCAATAGCATATAATTCATTAATGGCATTATGTTGAATTTTGTTTCCCAACCACGCAGATAAATCACGTTCCATATCAGCCCATGAAATAGTGTGATGAATGTCTAGCACATCACGAACAGGAAACGCTTGAGCAACTTGTGATGGTGTCATAAAACAATTATCTGGATGTCGCAACACATATTCAGGCAACACTTCCATAAAAGAAAAGATACCGGTGTCTTCCCATTGGTGTTCACCAAACGTTTCATAGTCCATAAAAAGATTAATCACGTCTCCATTTCCATTTACAGCATTTATCCAATGTATGTATTTTTCAATAGTTAAAGGGTATTCCTCCCATCCCTTATTTGAAAATCTAAACGCAATATCATCAGATAATCTATAATTTTTTAATAATAATTTTATAGTTTTACACGTATGAGGAGTATATAAAAAATTACATGATCGCCAACCTAAAATATTATCTACTCCTTCAGCTAAAATCGCTGTATATCCCATGTGTTCAACAATGTTTGCAATTTCATTATTGTAAATTAATTCTGTATTTCTAAACGTAGTTGGTGTGACACCAAATAAAGATTGAATAAGCTTTTTGTGTTGATCTACTTGTTCTTTAAATTCCTGTTTAGAATATAAAACAGATAAAGAGTGATAATACGTTTCAGAAATAAATTCTACACAACCTGTTTTAGCTAACGCTTGAAAACTACGAATGACTTCGGGGCAATACAATGAAAATTGTTCTAAAGCAACTCCACTAATAGAAAACGATACTCTAAAAGCTCCCTTATGTCGTTCAATGAGTTGTAGTAGTAATGCATTCATAGGTAAATAACATTTTTTTGCTACTTTTAATGCAATTTCTCTATTTTTTTGCTCATCAAAATACGTACTGTGTGTACCGATATCAAATACCGAATACTGCTTCATTCTAAACGGTTGGTGTACCTGAAAATAAAAACATATTGCTACCATTGTTCCCCCTTTTTTTACTTGTCGTTGTTGTATTATTATATTGTACGTGTTATTATGTCATCAATGATACAGTGCTTGTGGTGTGCGTGTGTTACTTATTTGTTGCTTAAACACTTCTATACATTTTTTTGCAGCATGATCCCATGTGAGCGTACGTACTTCACTAGCACCCTCTTGGCTTATTTGTTCATGCATAGCCTTGTAGTCAAGTAATCCAGCAATTTTACTAGCTAATTGATGCGTATCCCAAAAATCTACACTAAGCGTGTGACGTAATACCTCAACAACACCAGATTGTTTGGAAATAACTGTTGGTGTGTGTTGCATCATAGCTTCAAGAGGAACTAAACCAAACGGTTCAGAAACAGAAGGCATCACAAATACGTCAGCCATATGCATTAATTCTAACCCTTGTTGTTTGGTGTATCTTCCCGTAAACATACATTTGTGAGCAATACCTAGCTGTGCAGCCAATTCAATAGTACTATGTAACATATCTCCATTGCCAGCTATTACAAACTTAACATCATCACGCAAGTCACATATTTTTTTAGCTGCATGTAAAAAATAATCAGGTCCTTTTTGTAAAGTAACTCTTCCTGCAAACAATACCATTTTTTCATTCACTTTTTTAGGCGCAGGAGTTGTTTCATAATTATCAACATCAATACCATTATGAGCAACTTCAATTTTATATTCTGGAATAGCATAATGTTTTATTAAAGACTGTTTTACATAATTGCTTATAGCAATAATTTTATCTGCATGATAAAAGCCTTCCCATTCAATTTCGTATTCAGTACCATGAGGATTACCTCCGCTTCTATCATACGCAGTATTATGAATGTGAATGACTAACGGTTTTCCTGATACTTGTTTTGCTGCAATACCAGCTTTAAACGTCATCCAGTCATGAGCATGAATAACGTCAAAATCTTCTTTAATGCTTAAAAGAGAAACCTTGTGTGCATATCTATACACTTCACCAAACAAATCTTTTCCATATTGGTCATCTAAAGAAACATCCTGATGAGCCTGTTCGTAGGTAATATCTTGTTTATTAATTTTTTTTTTGAGTAAACGTTGATGGATATGTTCGTATTCACTTGCTGTCATGTAGGGCGCTAGTAAGGTAGGAACTTCTTTTACTTGTAATACGTCAGCCACTTGTTGAATATATTCTTGAGATTGTTGTTGAAGTTTTATACGATCAGCAACAATAAGTTGTAAAAAGTCACTTTGAGCATGCATAGGTGCTTTAGGCATAACAAACGTCACTTGAGCACCATGTTTAACGAGGCTTTTAGCCAAGCCATGGCACGCAACCCCTAACCCCCCTACGTTGTATGGTGGAAATTCCCATCCCAACATTAAAATTTTCATTGATTATCCTCTTTTTGTATATATATAATACACGTCAAAGCAATATATACATGAATTTTGGGTATTTTCTCTTTATAAAGATATCTTAAAAAGTAAAGAATCTAAGTACAATAGAGTAAACAGTGGTAAAAAGTGAAAAGATATATGTTTTTTAAAAATATATTGTATGCAATATTTTTATTTCGTATTAGGTAAAATATGATATATATATATTGTTTTTATAAAATATGCAAAACATTTATATATATATATATATGATGGTAGGAGTATATGGTGCATATACAAGACTATGATAAACGCATAATACAATCGCTCATTAAGCATCCGCGTATAAGCGATAATGCATTAAGTAAACAAACCGGTATTCCTCTAAGTACTGTAAATAGGAGAAGAAAAGAGTTAGAACAACAAAATGTTATATCTTATCTGGCTACAGTAAATCATTATGTGCATGAACCACAAAAAAAAGGTGCTAGTGAGTTGTTTATTGTGACGTTTAAAAAGGGCATTGCTCGTAAATTCTTTTTAGAAACATTTGACAATGCACCCAAAGATTATAGTTTTTTTGCAAAACACATACGAACCATGTCCTTAGGTGAAAAAAATGGACAAATTGTACTCATGTTAACGTTAGAAAGTAGAAAACAAGATGATTTGTTAGAAATTATGAATGCAGAATTGTATCCTTTTATGCAAAAATTATTTGGACAAGATGCTATTGATGATGTACAAAGTTTTCCACTATCTCATCATTTACGTCTCTTACACAATTATATGCCTCATATAAATATGGATAAAGGATGTATGAAACAAAATTGGCCAAATAAAGATATTTTTGTATGGTAAGTTACACAATAATATATAGAATATGAGTAAAAGAATATAGTATGTAGACGCTTTAGGGGTAATTATCGTTTCCAAAAAGCAGATACAAGATCTTTGATATATTTTTTAGTATGCTGATGTGTTTTTTGTATAATTGCACTGCTACGTCCATACACAACATTAACATCTTCAATTTTATTGCCAAATGTTTCTCTAAACACATAACTCTCAGCCCGAGGCCTAGCAGGAGTAGGTACTGATTCTGCAGGATATCCTAAAGGTAACACAATACAAGGGAGTTGATTATCTGGAATATCGAGTGCATGACGTACCTGTGCTTCATCAAAAGAACTCACCCAACAGCTAGCTAAACCTACATCATGAGCAGCCAGTTGTATAGCCATAGCAGCAGCAGCAGTATCTTGATGAGTAAAGACCTCAGCTCCTCGTTGACCATAATATTGTTTAATATACTCAGTATTAGCAGTTAAAACAAACACAAGAGGAGCTTGTGCAATCCAGACTTGTGCATAACACGCACTAGCAAGACGTTCTTTATGTTTTTGTTGTTCTACAACAATACATTTGACATTATGTAAGTTTCCTGAACTAGGACTTTGTCCTACAATCGTTGCTAAGCGTCCCCATACCTGTTGTTCTACAGGAATATCTTTGAATGAACGAATAGAACGACGCGTATCAATAAGGTGCCATATATTAGCCATACCTTTAATTGTATACACAAGGTATTTAAATATTATGCCTATTGTACATACTATGAACTTTATTGATGTTGCACATCTTTTTGAAACAGTACAAAAAACACAAAAGCGTATAGAAAAAACAGCTATTATTGCTCAAAGCATTGAACAAGCAGACATACAAGATGTGTTTTCTATTTTACTATTATTACAAGGTCGTGTATTTCCATTTGCTCAACGCAAAAAACTTAATGTTTCAGGCCAAACAGTCATTAAAGCATTACAACGAGCTACTGGTGTATCACTTACTCTTATACAAACGCAATATAAACAGTTGGGAGATTTAGGTTTAGTAGCTCAATACTGTGTTGCTCACAAACAGCAAGCGAGCTTGTTTACACAACCTCTAACACTTCATACGCTTATGCAAACTTTACAACGTTTACCTCAGATAAGTGGAGCACAAAGTGTAGATCAAAAAATTGGTATGCTTTCTCAATTATTTGGAGATGCTCAACCTCTAGAGGCAAAATATATTACACGCATTACCTTAGAAATGATGCGCATTGGGGTAAATGAATCTACTATTTTAGATGCTTTGGTGTGGTCACTGATTCCTGGTATAACTAGTGTGTTATATCAACAACCTTTCTCAAAAGACGCTATCCATATGATACGTGAACCAAGTGAATTTGCTAGTCATACCATAGAGAGCTATAAACAATTGACTTGTGATGCACAGGATGCACGCTTATTATTTGATTATGTAGCAAAAGCACTGAAGTATGCCTACGATATGTGTAATGATGCAAGTGTGGTCATGCAATATGTTACTCAGCATGGTATTGCAAACTTATATGCCTTTCCCGTAACGTTGGGCGTGCCTTTACGAAGTATGCTTGCACAAAAACAAGCAAGTGTACAAGAGGCATTTGCTCACATGGGAAGTCCACTGGCTTTTGAATATAAATATGATGGGTTCAGAGTACAGTTACATAAGCAGGGTAATAGGATTTGGTTGTTTACACGGGGTTTAGAAGATGTTACCACGCAATTTCCAGATGTAGTTGCAGCTTGTAAAGCATTGCCAGACTGTATTATTGATGGAGAAGTAATGGGAATTGATGCCAAGGGGCGTTTTTTGCCGTTTCAACATATTTCTCAACGTATTTTGCGTAAACATAACATAGAAACGTTAGTACAACAGGTACCCGTAGTCTTTATTGCTTTTGATATATTGTATCATGATAATAAAATATTACTTAGGCTCCCCTTTAAAGAACGTCGCACAGTATTAGAAACGTATAACCTAAGAGTGTCTACTTTGTGTATTACTGATGATGTTACAGTTGCTTCTGATTTTTTCACAGCTTCTTTGCAGGAAGGAAATGAAGGTATGATGGCTAAAGTATTGCAAGCATCCTATCAACCGGGAAGTCGTGTAGGTACTATGGTCAAACTCAAACATATGATGGATACCTTAGATGTGGTTATTACCAAAGGGGTGTGGGGAGAAGGAAAACGTTCACAGTGGCTTACCAGTTTTACGGTATGTTGTCAAGATGATGATGGAAATTTATTAGAAATAGGTAATGTTTCAACAGGTCTTAAAGAATTAGAAGAGCAAGGAGTAAGTTTTGCTTATCTTACCAAATTGTTGCAAGCGTGCATTATTCGTGAAGAAGGAAAACAAGTCGAGGTCAAACCAGAAGTAGTTATAGAAATTGGGTACGAAGAAATTCAAAAAAGCACGCAGTATACTTCAGGATATGCTCTGCGATTTCCCCGCTTTATTAGTTTACGAGAAAAAAGTGTCGATGAAATTTCTGAATTACACACCATGAGGCAATTATACGATGAACAACGAAATAACACAAGAAAAAATGAATAAGTATTTTGATATAACAGGACGTGCGCTCAAAAAAGTAGCTATTGTATCAGATAGTTTTAGTGTAGGTAAAACGCAAGCTGATGATTTTTTTGATATGGCTTCACGCTATTACGCAGACGCACAACATTTTTACAAGCAAGGCGATTGGGTATTAGCATATGGTGCACTTAATTATGCACATGGTTGGCTGGACGCAGGAGCTCGTTTAGGTCTTTTTGATGTAGATGGTGATGATGTGCTATTTACCGTAGATGCTAAGAAGTAATGGGTTGCTGTGTTACATTTTTATTAAAAAGCTTGAGGGGTAACTTGAGGGGTGACTTGAGGGGTAATAAAAATCTTCTTTTTGTAATTCTTTAAAAAATCTAAAAATACACAGCATTAGAAATACAATACCCCTTTTCTTACCTAAAACCATTTAAAGACAAATACTTAAAAATTACTATGGAATTTGCAAAGATGTTTATTTATGGTTATGCATCTGCATTATTGGGAGCTGTATTATGTTTGTGGCTCTTTCCTGCTGCACCAAGTGTAGCTATGGTGTTTTTAGCATCATTTTGTATTATTCCTTATTTTTATACACAATTACAAAAAGAAGAACAAATTACTGAACATATTCATTCAGAAAAAAAATTCTTTGAAGAATACGGTCATATGCTATATCATTTTATGGCTATATTTATTGGATTAACGCTAGGTTTTTTTACCATTTTTTTACATTTAGATCCCAATTATCAACAAGTCTTATTTGGCCCATTTTTACATGATGTACAAGTACTACAAGGGTTTGTTACTGCTGAAACGTATTTAGCCAATATTTTATGGAATAATGTACGTGTATTACTTATTGGTATTTTGTTATCATTATGTTTTGGATTTGGTGCAATTATTCTTATTACGTGGAACGCTGCCTTGGTAGGAGTTGCCATGGGGCAATTTTTTACTCAACATCCAGATGCACTCTTTAGTTTTTTTAATACTTTATTACGTTATATGCCTCATGGTATATTTGAAATAGCAGCTTATTTTATTGGTGCATTTGGTGGCGGTATTTTATTTATGGCAATAGCCAAACATAAATTTAAATCTACCAAGTGGAAAAGAGTGGTATTGTATGCAGTACAATTGTTTATTATAGCCTTATTTTTACTTGTGTTTGCAGCATTTGTAGAAGTATTCATTACCCCATGGCTGTATGTGGCGTAATATAGGTACTTTTGCTAGATAATGTTTATATATACTAAAAGCAAGCAATACCATATATGCTCATAACCGAACCAACGCCTTATCGGATGTTTTTTCGTCGTCTCACCAGACCACCCTTTACACCATACCCAGGTACACCTAAGCAAATAGCGCATCATATTATTGAATCTTGTTGGCAAAAAAACTATATGAGTGTATCAAATGGACACTTTAAAGATTTTTATTGTCGAGATTTTGGAATGTGTACTCAAGCACTTTGTGCATTAGGATATCAAGATAAAGTACTAAAAACTTTAAATTGGGCGTTACATATATTTGAACACCATAATATACTCACAACCACCATTAATTCACGACAACAACCCGTAAATTTTTTTCATTATGGTATTGACTCTTTACCTTTTATCTTAAAAAGTATCTATGAACTGTTACGATATGAACCCAAAGCACAAGCATTGCGTAAACGGTTTTTCACTTTTCTACAACAACAGCTACACATCTATCAAACATATTTTACATCAGAAGGATTAGCATTAACCAATACTCGTTTTTCAGAAATAAAAGATCATTATCTAAGACCATCTTCTTGTTATGCAGTATGTATGGGAGGTATGACTGCTTATTATGCAAAAAAATTAGGATTACCTACCACGCTCACCAACATTGATTTTCGCTCAACACTTATTGAACACTATTATACGGGTACTCATTTTAGAGATCATGTGCAAACTGATATCGGAAGTGGAGATGCACAAGTATTTCCTTTTTATGCACATATTATTCCTCACAATTATCTTTTTGATGCATGCATACACTATATTCAACAACAACAATTAGACAAGCCTTTTCCTTTAAAGTATACACAAAAAGCAGTGCAAGACAAACGCTCAACACTAGCAACGTATTTTGCATCAGACTATGAAACTAATACGTGTTGGATACATTTAGGATTATGTCATATCCAAAACGTGTTAACGTATGATGTTGCGTTAGCAAAAGCGTATCTACAATCCTATACTGATCTGATACACCAACACAAAAATTTTTTAGAAGTGTATACTGCACAAGGCAAACCATATGGATCTGCATGGTATATCACTGATGAATCTATGATATGGGTAAGTATGTATTTACATATGATCCAACGTTTGCATATGTAATAATGCTAAACACGTTTTTATCGTATGACTTAATGTTTCTAAGACAGCACAGCGAGCCTGTTGGATGCGTGCATCATCTTGTATGATTTTATGTTTACTGTAATAAGCATTAAACCATTGTGCTAATTGCAAAATATACTGAGCAAGACTATGTGGGCGCAATCCACTACACGCTTGTTCAATATGATGTTGAGCTTGACTAATAAGCAATAATATTTCTTTTTCTTCAGTTAATACACTGTAATCAATAGATTGCGTAGGCACATAACCTGCTTTACGTAAAATAGATTGCATACGTGCATACGTGTATAATACATAAGGACCTGTTTCTCCTTCAAATTGAAGGGATTGATGTTTGTCAAACACAAAATTCTTTTTTGGATCATGTTTCAAAAAGAAAAAACGAATAGCTGCATTACTAATAACTTGTGCTCGATGTGTAAGTTCTTGGGAAGCCAGTTGAGGATATCGTTGACGTAATTCTTGTAAAGCATAATTAGAAACGTCATCCAAAACATCATCTACATCAACAACAGTGCCTTCTCGCGATTTCATTTTTCCATCAGGTAATTCAACCATACCATACGAAAAATGAATACATGAAGTTGCAAAAGGGTAGCCTAACATATCAAATACACTAAACAATGCTTGAAAATGATATTCTTGTTCATTACCAACCACATAAATCATGTGGTCAAAATGAAATTCATCATATCGTAAAGTAGCCATATAGATGTCTTGTGTGATATAGACAGAAGTTCCATTAGGGCGCAACAATACTTTTTTATCTAAACCATAAGAAGTTAAGTCAGCAATAACTGCACCTTTTTCATCTTTATGAAATACACCATCTTGTACACCTTGTACAACAATATCCTTACCATACTCATAGGTATCACTTTCATAGTATTCTTTTTCAATACTAAAATCAAGACGCCTGTAGGTTTGTTCCCATCCTTGATATGCCCACTCATTCATTTGTTTCCACAAAGCGCGAATATGTGTATCACCTTGTTCCCATAATACTAACATATCTTGAATGGCTTGTTCTGTATCATCATTGGCAAGAGAAGCATATTTTACATAATACTCCCCAACAAAATGATCAGGTTTGGTGTTGGTAGAAGCAGGTGTTTGATTGTTTCCTAGCTGTTGATATGCATACATACTTTTACAAATATGCACCCCTCTATCATTAACTACATTGACTTGTTTTACTGTATAGCCACAAAATGCATACATATGATGTAGCGTCATACCAAGCAACATATTACGTAAATGCCCCAAATGAAGTGGTTTATTGGTATTAGGACCAGGGGATTCAATAAGGACAACTTTATTATTTTTAGGTAAAGGTGTAAGAGATGCTTGCAAAACATCTTGAGCAATACGAGCAGGTTGCAACATAATATTAACATAGGGACCGACAGCTTGTACACGCTCAATAAGAGGATCATTGAGTTGTTGAGCAAGTGTAGTAGCTATATGTTGAGGTGATGTTTGCAAAACTTTTGCACATACAAACGTAGGAAAAGCAATGTCACCTAGTTGAGCATCTTTGGGAGTTTGTAATTGTGACTTAATAGTATCTTTGTCTAGCTGAGGAATACAGGCATGTATAAGCTCTGTTATATGGTCATAATAGGTGTGCATACGACCTAAAAACCATCAACTATATAAAAAAATATCTATTTTGTCAGTATCTCCGAATAGAGATTCCTTGAGTGTGTTAGAATGATGATTTTGACACCAATTTTACATTACTCATTCAGAT
>JBLKON010000014.1:0-12854 GCA_047602725.1 Candidatus Woesearchaeota archaeon | reverse complement strand
TGTGTATAATCGCTGTTATACACGTCAACTTCCAAAAGATAGAATCTGTGATTCGTCTTCTTTTGAGAATGTTGACCGAGCGTTAGCGAAGAGTTTTCGAGTGAAATTTTTATTTTGAAAAATATAAAAATACGAGAAAATTGTGTATAATAATTCCTATGCGAAGTATGGGAATTATTACAATATTGTCCGTTAATTATGCATAATTTTTAAAGTGGCCGTAATAACTTATGTATCTCCTTGTAAATAATAATACATATGTATCAAGATATTCTAAAAAGAATAATACAACAATACAAATAAGACTTCTATGACACATAATACAATATGCACAAAAACACCAAAATCGATAAGTATAAATAGGATGACGCTTCAAACACACCTATGAATGTTATTATATTTGGTCCACCAGCTAGTGGGAAAGGCACACAAGCTACTATTATCAAAGAACAGTATCATTTACACCACATAGCCGCTGGAGATATTATTCGAGATCATATTGCTAAAGACACTCCATTTGGTCAAATGGCGCTACAATATACGCAAACAGGTAATTTAATCCCTTCTCATCTTGTACTTGAGGTCATTGAAAAAGAGATTCTTGCACATGGTAAAAAAGGTATTTTATTAGATGGCACACCTCGCAGTTTAGATCAAGCCAAAAAGTTTGATACATGGATGAAAAAAAATAACATGCGTATTGATGTCGTTATCGACTTAGATGTTCCAGATAACGTTCTTTTAGAGCGTTCTGCTCAGCGACATCGTTCTGACGATAAACCAGAAGTGATGCAACATAGACTTGAAATTTATCATCAACAAACTGCTCCACTTATTGATTACTATAAACAGCAAAACATATTAGTACACATTGATGGTGTAGGTACCGTACAAGAAGTAACAAAACGAATTATTGACACACTTGAGGGATTATCATGGATATCAACGAAATAAATACATTAAAAAATATGGGCATTGACAAAAAATTTATTACCGAACACGCACATGTTATAGGTAGATCAAGTATGGAACAACAAGACGTGTCACACTTAAAAAAAGAAATTTTAGAAACAACACACAATCAATTAGTTGATTTAGCAAAACAATTTCAAACGTTTGCCAATAGCATCGAACAACGCTTAGATCGCTTAGAACAACGCATGAAAAAAGAGCTTAAACAAGAAAATCAAGATATTTTACAAGGTCAACAGCATATAACTATGCAACAAGATACGCAAGAAGATACTCAACCTGAAAAAACGATAGAAGTGCATGAAACCGTTAAACAAGAACCTGATTTTAAGTCTTCAGATGTTTCTATTGAAAAAATGTTTAATTTTTCTAACACCAAAGGTCAAGCTGCCCCAAAACCTAACCGAGACTAAGAAACAATTTCTCCAATAAGGCTACGTTTCATATATCCTGTTACTTTTACAGTGGTAAACGTACGCAACGCATGCCTTCCTGGTATACCTATAACAATGGGATATGTTGCTAACTGACGTCCAAAGGTAGTATTACCATCATAAATTTCTGTTAACACATGCTGTATATGCGTTCCTAACGGAAATACGCGTTGTAACATCTTAGTATCTATCTCTTGTCGTATGTGATTACGCCATTTAAAATAATATTGCTGATTTTTTTTCAAAAACTTTTGTCCTGCTTCTTCATACAACTGCGTACCAGGATAAGGAACTACAGTACGAATATTTATACGACGAATAAGCAATTGCTCATCAAGCATCTGTTGTAAATATTGCATATTATACGCATGAGTCTGTTTAGTTTCACCTATCAAACCAAAAATCAAATTAATGCCTGGCAACAACATAGGTAATCCACCTGGACCACGTTTTGCACCATACGTATTAATTATACGAATTGCTTTCATACTCATGTCAGGAACCGTATTGAGTTTATTTTTAACTGCTACATCATAATCAAACGTTTCACATCCAAACGAAGCAATATTTCCTTCAGTACAATATTGAGCAATAAGTTGAGCAATTTTTTGACCTTCAGGAGTCACCACCATTGCTGGATTAGCGTTATCAATATGCAACACCTTTATATCTGGACAAGCTTGCCATATCATACGATATAAGCGTTCATGTTCACTAGCAACATTTTTCATATAAGAAAAATTGCATGTAGTTCTACCTAGCCTAAAATGACGAATGCCAGCATCATACAAGGCTTTGATTTCTGCTACAATATCTTCTTGGCTTCTATGAGCTTTAATACTCAACGTAAGAGGTTCAGTACAAAAAGAACAATTAACTAACCTGGGACATCCTCGCGAAATTTCAATTTCTGCCATAGCCGGCTGAGGAAACTGACGTGCAACACAAGCACCTTTAATAGCAATATCTGCCAATTGTGTATAATTAGAAAAATAATGTTCAGGTAACACATCATACTGCTTTTTAATATCAGCAGTAATAACTTCTGCTTTTTTTCCACCTTGTACTTGAGTACCATATTGAGAAGCAACAGGACCACATAATATTTTGGGTTGACTAAGATGTTGTGTTAAACGTATCATTTCAGCCAAGGTTGCTGGACGAGCACTCAAATATTTACCTGGTGTTTGCACACCCACAATACAATACACAAGATCTGCTTTGTGTAACACATCTGCTACATTATGCTCAGTGAGATGATATACACTCAATGATGAGCGTGTTTGTGTTTTTAACGCTTGAGCTTGCTGTTTGTTTAACCCCCTATGCATACTACGTATGTCGTCAATAGTAAGATAGATAATCTGAGCATCTGGATGCTGCTGTAAGGCATATCCAGCTATATAACGTGGAAATATCCCCAAATAAGGTGGCACACCCAATCCAGAGGGTTCATCTGTATATCCATCAATAATAACAATTCGCATACAACTAAGAAAGTAGCTACTATTTTTAAAGGTAATAGAAGTTAATGGTGTATTTTTGAGCTGTAAAATTCAATAAACATCCTACTTCGTATATACTGTGATTACCCTATAGATATATAAAAGACACTGTATCCCACTGTGTTATGATACTCAGTAGTGGTGCAGAAGCAATAATTACGCGTAAAGACGATACTATTATTAAAACACGTGTTGCAAAAACGTATAGACATCCTCAATTAGATACAACACTACGTAAGTCACGCACCAAAGCAGAAGCAATGATTCTCCAAAAGTTACAAGATATTGCTGTACCTCACTATCATCATCACACCACAGATTCCATAACTATGCAATACATACAAGGTCCTAAAGTACGTGATATACTTACACCTACAACATGTACAGCCATAGCAACACAAATTGCACACGTACTATCTACTATACATGAACGTAACATTATTCATAATGATGTAACTACCTCAAATATGATATATAAAAATAATACTGTATATCTCATTGACTTTGGTTTAAGTGTTGTGAGCACCAAAATAGAAGATAAAGCTGTTGATCTCAAATTACTATTTCAAGCGCTAGATGCCTACCACGTCAATGTAGCACAAGATATGAAAACATGTATATTACAACATTATACCCACACTGCAGTTAAGGAACGCTTAACAATAGTGCAAAAAAGAGGAAAATATAAACAAAAATATTAATCTTCAAGTTTTTCGTCGTCTTCTAGCCCATAATCATCCTCTTCGTCGTCGCTTTCATCTTCATACCCTTCCATAAAAGCAGCTTCGCGAGGCTCTAATGAACCACTTGCAACACCTTCTTCACGACCAGCTTCACTTGAAATATTGTCGTCTTCTATTATTTGTTCTTCTTCTTCCATCATTTATCCTCCTATGTAAATTGAGGTACCCCATAAGGATTATGAAACGGTTTGGGCAAACTTCTATGCATCATTAAACCAAAATGTTGCTTTATCACATTAATAAGCTCATGAGATTTTACATATAACTCTTCTTTTTTTTGCCCTAACAATTCTCTATACACTTTATTATAAAAAGGACTCTGTTCACCACCTAAAGAAACGTATTTGGTCAAAAAATTCTTTTCCATTGCTTTTTCTTGGTCTACTTTAATATAAGGAGTGATAAAAAAAGATATTTCAGCACTATTCGTTTTAAATTTATTATCACCAACTATTTTTTGTTTTTTATCCAAAAATAAAACATGACAATCAACATCAATATAAAAATCAATAAACGTATCTGCTTTTTTAGTTGTTCTCCACCACCACCAAATTTCCTTACCAGCACCTGAAACTATTTCAGAATACAAATACTCAAAACGATCACCATCTCCCTTTACATCTTTATACCCATTTAATGTTAACCATTCAAACACTAATTTATAAGCACTCAAATAATGAAAATCTCCTTGATATAATAATTCGTACGAGCCAGAAGGTATAATATTAATTTTAAAACTCATACTATAATTTGCTATGCACTTATTTTTAAATATTGTTATAACCCAATATGCGTATACATGCTTAATATAGACTAGAAATCTAATACATGTAAACATCAATACATATAACTCTTTGAATAAGTTGAATAAGCAATATGGTAATACAAGAACATAAACCCTCATAATCCGAACAATAATGAAAAAATAATTGCATGAGCTACCTCCAGCTAAAGCAAGGAGGTATCCATCGCTCATGCAATCTAGATTAACTTCTTTTGGGCTAAAGCCCAACTATTATGATTAATATATTTTTCAACAATTTGTGCACTTACTGTTCCTACACTTCTAAACATAGCACCACGACTCCAAAAATATTTATATCGCTTTAATGCTACATGTTTACTTCTTATGAAATAGGACATCCCGCCTTTAATTATTGATATTGATCTGCTAATTGAATATTTGGGAGGATTAGATATAAACAAATGCACATGATCATCCATTATCTCATATGTAAATAATTCTATTTTATGTCGTGCACATATCCAAACAATTGCATCTTGCATCAGCTCACGCTGATGGTCCTGTCTAAAGACAGGATTTCTATATTTGGGTATCAATACTACATGATACCAATTTGATGCCGAAAACTTTTTAGTTTAGAGTTGCTACTATTCATTTGATTACGTCTCCATGCAACTCGACATTGCATGAAGGGCACAAGAAATTGTGCCTTTATAATTCTTTCAAAATTAACAACCCTAAAGGGTTGTCCACTTAACCTCCCGCTAAAGCGGGCTAAAGCTCGGAGGTATCGTGGAACCTAAATTTTAATCAAAAAAAGAAAAAAAGACAGGAACACGTTGTTCCTGCTATGTGTAGCCGTATATCTAAAAAGTGCGATTTTATTTATAAATATTGTTGCAAAACACTTTAATCAACACTTTACAAAAACATATATTATAAAATAAAACTTTATTAACATCAATAAATATTTATAAGTGTATAAAAAGACTTAAAACAATAATTAAAGCTCTATATTGTGTTTTTGTAGTAAAAATAAGACAAAAAGCTTATAAACCCACTAATACAAACAAATCCATGCGATACTTGGTAAGCATATGTATATGTATACTGTTCATCAGTGTACTCATAAGTAACAATGCATACGGTGCACGTATTTATGGAGCAATTTACGA
This sequence comes from Candidatus Woesearchaeota archaeon, assembly GCA_047602725.1. Lineage (GTDB taxonomy): Archaea > Nanobdellota > Nanobdellia > Woesearchaeales > DATGWN01 > JBLKON01. Next base: position 7,280 of record JBLKON010000014.1, on the reverse strand, counting down.
CCACAATCTAGAACCTATACAACGAACAGTTGTCATGATTAATTCTACGCCTGAACAACGTCATGTCTCTATTTATGGAGGATATGCGTTTTCAGTACCTCCAGGCTCTTATCTTATCACAGCTGAATTAACCCTAAATGATGTTACCAGACCTATTGCAGAACAATATATTACGGTAGTTGATGATAATGAATACAAAATAGATCTCTTTATTTTTGATCACATTGATTTAACGCAAGACTTTGAACCACCATCACGCTTTACTACCATTATAACAAATACGAGCTGGATTCTAGGAGGTATGTTTATTGTTTTTGTATCCTTTTATGGTATACGCTATTGGTATAGAAAACTAAAATATAACAGATTAAAAACTGATACAGCCCAAAAACAACCACCTCAAGATGATGGATATAAACAAAAAATCATTTCTCTTGTACAACAAGCAGATGGTTCGATTACACAACGACATATTCGAAAAAGCCTTCCTATCTCTGAAGCAAAAGTATCACTACTTATAAGCGAACTTGAAAAAGAAGGAGTGTTACGTAAAGAAAAACAAGGAAGAGTCAATGTATTACGCTTACAAAATCTTTAATATATGCAATTTTAAGAAGCAAATCTATACAAAATCGTCGTACGATACAACAATTTACTCGTCATCTTATGTACACCATGCAATCTATTACTCAACACAACCTCGCCACCATATTTTCGTTTCATCATGCCAATAGTTGCCCTAGCATTATGCGTATTATCTACATAATAATCTACACCATGTTTTTGCACAACTTTTTTAGTAATAATAACTTTTTTAGTAGCCAATAGCTGTACTATTTCTTCATGGATATGTTCAGGTACATAACGTAATTGAATAATAGCTTGAAAATACTGAGGATTAATAGAAGGTTCTTTAAGGTAGGTTACTTGCAACGTAAACTCAATGTGTTCTTCAAAAGGGGCATCTTCATACAATGTTGTAATAGTTATCTGAACAGGAATTTGCTTTTGTTCTGCAAGCAAAGCATCCCACACCTCTTGCTCATTACGCAATACAATATCTTGTACCACATGATTATAACTAAAGTGCAACATAGACGTAATATGTTTCATAACAGTATCCAGCGTATAATCGTGAGGCAACGCACAACGCTGTGCTTTAATAGCACGTACACACGATTCTGGCTCTACTGCTAATCGTTTTCTTCGCTCAGCGCGTGTTGTATCCATACTACCCTAAAAAGCCCACTTATTTATAAGCATAATCTTTTAAAAGATTACTCTTTTTCTCTTTGTATGATCTCAGAATCAGCAAAAAAAGAGTTAGAAAAACAGCAATATCGTCTAGTCGGTCAACATAGTGCTGTAAAGGTATGTGGTTGGACCAAAAGTATGCTCAAAGGCGAAGGCGGTTGTTATAAATTCAAATTTTATGGTATACGTTCTCATCAATGTATGCAAATGACAACTAGCATATCGTGTGCTAATAGATGTACGTTTTGTTGGCGAGGGTATAAAGCACCAGTAAGCAAAGGCTGGAAATGGGGAGTCGATGATCCGCTTACCATTTTAGAAGATTCACTTACAGCACACCATAAATTACTTATTGGCTATAAAGGAAATGAAAAAGTTAATCCAGCAATATACGAACAAAGCACACAAGTAGCTCATGTTGCTTTATCATTAACCGGAGAGCCTATTATGTATCCTCGTATTAATGAATTAGTGCAAGCGTTTCACCAACGTCATATTTCCACATTCTTAGTAACGAATGCTCAATACCCTCAAATGATAAGGACATTATTGCCTATTACTCAATTGTACATCAGTTTAGATGCACCCAATAAAGCATTACTTAAAGAAATTGATGTTCCTTTGTTTGATGACTATTATGAGCGCTTATGTGAAAGTTTAGATATTATGGCAAAACGAGTAGATAGAACTGTAATTCGCTTAACGTGTATTAAAGACAAAAATATGCTTGATTTTGAAGGGTATAAACAACACATTGAACGAGGTAATCCTGATTTTATTGAAATTAAAGGATATATGTGGATTGGAGCTTCTGTGGATAGACTCAAAAAAGAAAACAGTCCTCGCCATGAAGAAGTAAAAGCATTTGGTTTACAACTTGCACAATATTTGCCAGAATATGAATATGTAGCTGAACATAAACCTTCTGCTGTTATTTTGTTAGCTAAAAAGAAGTTTAATAAACATACATGGATTGATTATCCTAACTTTTTTGCAACGTATGATGACTTGGTGGTACAACATCAAGAGGTGTTTGGAACTAATGATCAAGAAAATAATGTTACACCAAAATCATGATTATATATAATAAAAAAAGACTATCTTGATAAATACCTACCTTTTTTACCTATATATGCGTATTGTTATTATTGGTATATCAAACAAAAAAGACAAACAACCCTTTTGCCCAACAACTAGAAGTGGTTCCTATATACGTATACTTGAACAACATATCCAAGCAACATTTTCTTATACTAACCTTGTTACCTATGCACCATGTGATACACAAGGCAAACTTCGTTATCCCACACAACAAGAATGTAAAGATGCCCTACCGCACTTACAACAGTATCTAGATAACACACAACCTCATCTTATGTTATGCTGTGGTAAAATGGTATATACATTTATACAAAAGCATCTACATACCAAAATACCTATACTCTATATACAACATCCTGGATACGTTATGCGTTACGGCAACAAAGATACATGGATAACTAACATCACACGTAGTATCCAACAAGAAACACGCCTCTGGAGGGACTCGAACCCGCGACCCCATGGTTAACAGCCATGTGCTCTACCTACTGAGCTACAGAGGCATCTATACGTACCTAATTTTTCAACTATTTATATAGTTTTCCCTTCATGTAGCTCACTATCATAACAATTTTTTTAAAAGGGAATTCTCTTCAATCTGTATGGGGTTTGTACATTTACATTTACATACAGAATTTTCTTTGCTAGACGGCGCAACAAGGTTAGAGCCATTATTCAAAAAACTCAAAGAATATGGTCAGCAAGCAGTTGCTATAACTGAACATGGTAACATGTTATCATTTGTAAAAAAATATCAATTAGCACAACAATACGGCATTAAACTTATTTTTGGTTGTGAAGGTTATGTAGTAGATGATGTAACAAAAAAAGATAAAGAACAAAAACGATATCACCTTTTATTGCTTGCTTATAATCAAACAGGTTTTTTTAATTTAAAACAATTAGTTTCTCTTTCCAATCTAGAAAAGAATTTTTACTATAAACCACGCATGGATAAAGCTATGTTACAACAATATGCGCAAGGACTCATTTGTACGTCTGGCTGTTTAGCTGCAGAAATTCCTCAAGCACTATTGCAAGATAATTATCAAAAAGCACAACAACTCTGTGAGCAATATATTGCCATATTTGGCAAAGAACATTTTGTTATAGAATTACAAGACCATGGTATTCCTCAACAAAAAAAAATACTTCCGCAATTAGTACAACTAGCAAAAACATATGACTTGCTCACCATTGCAACCAATGATGCTCATTATTTACAAAAAGATGATGCGTATGCTCATGAATGTATGTTATGTATCCAAACAAAGTCTACACTAAGTAAACCTGATCACATGAAATTTGATACCCAAGAGTTTTATGTAAAAAGTGAACAAGAAATGTTAGAAGTCTTTAAAGCATATCCTGAAGCTGTACATAATACCCAAACCATAGCAGATATGTGTAACGTCACTTTAGAACTTGGGAAAACTATTTTTCCAGATTTTCCACTTCCTCCCAATTATAGCGATGAAACCTATATTCGCAAACTATGTCAACAAGGTTTAGATGCACGATATAAAGATTCTCCATTATATGAACAAGCTCAAAAACGTTTAGAGTATGAATTATCTGTAATTATACGTATGGGGTTTGCAAAATATTTTTTAATTGTACAAGATTTTATTAATTATGCAAAACAACATTGTCAAGTTGGACCAGGAAGAGGTTCTGGAGCTGGTTCTATTGTTGCGTATGTACTAGGCATTACTCAATTAGAACCGTTATCATTAGGATTACTCTTTGAACGATTTTTGAATCCTGACAGAATTTCTATGCCTGATTTTGATGTAGATTTTTCTAATAGAGATTTAGTCCTCAACTATGTTACGCAAAAATATGGTAAGGAAAAAGTAGGTCTTATTGGTACAGTAGGAACGATGAAAGCAAAAGCAGTTATTAAAGATGTTGCACGCGTTATGGATATTCCTTTTTCTGTTGCCAATGATATGACCAAATACATACAAGAAAAAACGGTACAAAAATCGTTAGATGCTGTTGATGAAAAAGGAAAATTGTTGTATCCCGAATTAGTTGCCTATCAAAAAAGTTATCCTAAGCTTTTTGAAATAGCATTAAAGCTAGAAGGTATGGTACGTCACACTGGTATTCATGCATGTGGTGTAGTATGGGGAAAAGAACCCATTACGCATTACACACCAACGTTTGAAAAAGAACAACAAACTGTAGTACAACTTGATGGAAATGAAGTGGAAGCATTAGGGCTTGTAAAATTTGATTTTTTAGGATTAGAAACCTTAACTATTATTGATAAAGTATTAGAATATATCAAAAAAGATAATACCTGGCTAGAACAAATTCCTTTGGATGATACTAAAGTATATGATATGCTCAAAAAGGGTGACAGTGTAGGAGTGTTTCAATTAGAAAGCAAGGGTATGCAAAAAACGCTACAAGCAGTAAAACCTACGCAATTTGATGATATTATAGCTATTGTATCATTGTACAGACCTGGACCTATGCAATACTTAGAAGTGTATGCTCGCCGAAAGCATGGGCAAGAAAAAGTAGTATATCCACACGCTGATGCCCAAGATATTTTAGAACCGACCTATGGTATTATGGTGTACCAAGAACAAGTCATGCAACTTTCTGTTACCTTAGCTCATTTTTCAAAAGGAGAAGCTGATGTGTTGCGAAAAGCTATTGGTAAAAAGAAATTAGATTTAATGCAACAAATGGAGCAAAAATTCAAAGATGGATGTATGCAACATGCCCACATGACACAACAAGAAGTGGATAAATTATGGAATGATATTGTAGAATTTGCTGCATATTCATTTAACAAAAGTCATGCAGCAGCCTATGCTCTTATTGCATATCAAACTGCGTATTTGAAAACGTATTACCCTGTTGAATTTATGACAGCTTATATTTCAAGTGCTATGAAGTCTCCTGACAAAATGGCTTTTTATATAGAAACAGCTAAACACATGGGTATTACACTATTACCTCCACATATTAACCAAAGTCATCATGATTTTAGTGTCGAACAACACAAAGATAAGCAAGCAATTCGTTTTGGTTTAAGTGGGATTAAAAATGTGGGCGATACTGTTATTGAACATATGCTGAGTTTACGTCCATTTAGTAGTTTTTCAGATTTTCAAAAACGTGTGGATCACAGTAAAGTAAACAAACGTGTGTTAGAACATCTTATTAAAGCAGGTTGTTTTGATAGTTTCAATGATTCACGTAATGAATTATTATCTGACAAATCACCCAGTAATGGACAAATGACGTTATTTGGTAATACCACTAAAACCCCAACAACACTCTGTGAGCGACTAAGTATGGAAAAAGAAGTACTAGGTGTGTATGTTACAGGACATCCCTTGGATGAATATCCACCACATCCTCCGTTAGCTGATGAATTACCACATGGGTATGATGTACGTTTTATTGGACTCGTTGCTTCTGTAAAAACTATACGTACACGTAATGGAGATGAAATGGCTTTTGTAACAATATCTGAGCGTATCAGAGATGTTGAATTAGTTGTCTTTCCTAATGTATATGAACAACTCACTAAAGATGCACTCACACAAGGTACTTGTGTATTTGTAGAAGGCAAGGTAGACAATGATAAAGTACTAGCACAACGTATGAGTGTGGTGCCTAAACATGCCTCGTAAAGATTCAGTAAGTGTGTTAGCATGCGATACCATTGCACAAGGTCGCCAAGCATTAGTATTTGTGAATGCTAAACGTTCTGCACAAAAAGTAGCACTCGATATAGCAAAACATTGTACGCATCAACATGTTACGTTAGCCCAACGTATACAAAACGTACTGAGTCAGCCAACTGATCAATGTCGTGCATTAGCCCAATGTGTACAAAAAGGTATTGCTTTTCATCATGCTGGTTTAGCTCCTGAGCAAAAACAATTAATTGAAGATCATTTTAGAAAAGGAGATATTCATATTATTGTATGTACACCAACACTTGCTGTAGGTGTTGATTTGCCAGCGTATAGAGTCATTATTAGAGATCTTAAACGATTTAGTGGTTCATGGGGTATGCAATATATTCCTGTATTAGAATATCAACAAATGGCTGGTCGTGCAGGTAGACCAGGAAAAGAAACGTTAGGGCAAGCTATTTGTGTAGCCTCTTCTGCAAAAGAAGTACAAACTATTGAAGAAAAATTTATTTATGGACAAGTAGAGCCTATTTATTCCAAATTAGCTGTAGAACCTGTATTACGAACATATGTTTTAAGTTTACTTGCTATGGGTGTAGTGCAAGACAAACAAAGTTTACTACGTTTTTTTGCACAAACCTTTTGGGCACAACAATATCAAGATATGGATAAATTATCGTTTATTATTGACAAAGTAGTTCAATTACTCCAATCATATCATTTTTTAGATGATACATTACACGTCACACCTCTTGGACATCGTGTGAGTGAGTTATACCTTGATCCACTTACTGCACATCACATTATTGAAGGAACAAAAAACATAGACACCTTTAGCATACAAAGTATTATACAATTACTGTGTAACACGTTAGAAATAAGACCACTGCCTACCATAAAAAAACACGAACAAGAAAAGTATCTGAGTGCTGAGTATCCTATTTTAGGCCAAGAACCTTCTTGGTATGATTTTGAATATGAATCATTTTTACAATCACTCAAATTAACAGCGTGTATACATGATTGGCTTGAGGAATATGATGAAGAACATATTATGAGTACGTATGATATACGACCTGGTGAATTACATGCAAAGTTGAATATTGTTGATTGGTTATTATATTGTGCTTCACAATTATGTCAAACGCACAAAAAAGAGTGGTATGATGTACGTATTCGCAGTAAGTATGGTGTAAAAGAAGAATTATTACCACTACTACGCTTTAAAGGAATTGGACGTAAACGTGCACGTATATT
>JBLKON010000013.1:0-12939 GCA_047602725.1 Candidatus Woesearchaeota archaeon | reverse complement strand
ATATATTAAAACTGAATGCGATCATGCCACCGTGTCTATTGACCGGTGGTCAGCATTCAGCAAATTTGTTTTGACAGCATATGAACAACATATGCATGTAATAGCTAAACGTATTGGTGCACAAAAACAGCGTTTTTTTCAATTTGTGCGTGCTGCAGGTAAGGTAAAAGTCCCCTGTATAGATAGCTTAGAGGATGTGTTTCTTAATGATGTTATTGATTCATATTTTGGAGGCGGGACACTCCTTGATTATTTTACTCGAAAATTAAAAAAATACGAGTAAATATTTCAAAATATTAAATTAAAAATTGATATATACTATTCCATAATATATAATTATTAATTAAATATTGTAAAATTATATAATTTTATTATAGACTAAATATTTTAATCTTAAAAATAACGATAATATTCCAAAAAATATATAAACTAGTCGATATAATATTATACTTATGAAAAACAATAAAATTATCTTAAACCAAATTGATGCAGACATTAGTGCAAATAGTACAGAATTAGCTCAGATTATCGTTGCGCGTTTAGGGTTAGAACCTCGTAAAAAAGGTTCAACTGATGCTATTTATCGAGTTTTATTGGAATTTTATGAGCGTTCTAAACAAGCAACACAGTACAAAGATCCCAAAAAAGCTGTTATGACAGTAGAAGAAATGGGATATTATGCAAAAGTGTCCAAACAAACGATGTATGAGTATTTACAGCGATGGCTACTTATTGGTATGATTGTCAAAATTAGTTATATTGATAATGCGGGAAAAGTTACTGTGGGATATAAATTACATGGAAATACTATTGAAGATGCTTTTCAAAAGGCAAAATCAGTTATTTTACGACATATTGATCAAACAGAGCGATATATTGTAGAGTTACAGAAAAAGATTAAAAATGAAAAGATTAGCGAGAGTATGAAAAAGGAGTAATTATGAAATATGTAATACTATTTACAATTATAAATTTTTAAAAAGTTTCCACGTCCAATAATTTCTGGATTATTTTTTAATCTATATTGTGCACTAAAATCAGTATATTTTTCATCGACCATATTTTCTAAAACTTTTACTGTTTGAGGACGAGCAGAATATAAACGTTCATCCAAATAACCAATTCCTCTACTTTTTAAAGATAAAGCAATAGAATAGATTAAATCAATTCTTGTTTCGTTATCAATTTGCTGTGAAGATTCAGTATCTATAATAAAAGCACAATATGCAACATCAACCTTAGCTATTAGGGGCTGTTCAAAAATATCACTCTTTATAAGACGCAGTTTAGGATTTAATGATATTTTTTGAAGATCATAATCAATTCCATAGCCTATTAACTCAGGAAAGATGTTGACCAGCTCAGTAATTGCATGCGCATGAGTGCCACAAGCGATATCACAAACAACTACATTAGGGGTAATTTTCCATCTGTCTAAAATTTCTTTTCCTAGTTGTCCCCTGAATCGTGAATCAACACGAGAAAAATCACGATTGGTATGGTGATTATTAATGTATCCCATACTATGGGTAAAGTTATTTTATTTATAAATTGTATGCTATGTAACTAAATAGTGACAAAAAACTTATAAATATATATAATTTTTCAATTTAAATGACACAACACCTCGCTCTTGATGAATCGGTTCAAAATTATTTACAAAATTTAATGAAATCTTATGATCCATTAAATTTGAATGAGTGGCAAAACCAATTACCGTCAGGAATGTGGGTAATTGGTCTTCCAACTATATTTACGTCAGTAAATTACGATAGATTAACACACAGTGAATTACATAGATTACATTGTTGTTGGAGCTATGTTGGACATGTAAAAAAAATAGCTGATGATTCATTTCGTAAATTTTATGAAGAAATTGGAAATACATATTGCGAGGTTCCTTCAGGGAATATTGGTGATATTATTGCATACCATAGACCAACTAATAGTACAAATACTGCTACAACCCAATCAGGTATAGATAATGCAGATGCAGGATTTAGTCATTGGGGATTAATGGTGAGCGATAATTATGTTATAAGTAAATGGTCAAGAGGAGGTCCTCTTATGTTACATGGAATTACACAGGTACCATCATGTTGGGGAGGAACTCCTGTTTTTTTTAGAGAATCATAACAATATTATATCTTTTTTAACTCATTTTTTATCTCACCATACACTAGCAAGCATCTGCAACATCACATACTTCTTGCATGCATTAATACTCATTCCAAAAGAGAATATACAGTATACAAGTACATTTGCTTATTAAACCCTATTTCAATTCCACATCATTTTGTGGCTTAATACTACTGTGTACATATCCTAAAAAATACGAAGGATCAATTCCATTACCCCTAAGTCGTTCTGTTTGTTTACATACAGTTTTAGAGACATACTCTGGTTCAATATGTTTAGTTTTTAGAATTTCACCAGCAAACTCTCTATTTACTTGCATTACTTTAGGTATCTTTTTAGAAAAAAGCATAAAATCAGGATCAAAATTCCGCAAACTACCTTGCTGATAACTAATATGTTCAACTTGATCATCAATTTTTCCTGTAAGCCCCAAAGCATTAAGCACACTAAAATAACCTATCAAACTAGATTCTTGCATAGGTGCATCAGATATACTTGGTAAAAACTCTCTAATTCTCCATGATTTGTCATGAGACGTAGCTATTGTTTTTGCCTCAGGAGTTATTCTATCAATTCCCTGATTATAAATTTCTTCTAAAGCCTGTATAAGTTGAGGTTCTGGGATATGCATAAATTTTGCACCAGCTGGTGCCACGAGTTCAGATAAAACATTTCTCTCATAAAACTGTTGAGTTGCGTGCTCACTAAAATCATTATGTAATCTTTTATACATGTGTTTACGTAAGAAATTCCATGAATATTGACGTGCTTCACGCAAAACAAGAGTATCTTTTTCTCCCATTAAAAAAAGTATATTTGGAACTTTAAAGCCAGTCATATCAAAATTATCCCTAACATGAATTTTATAGTGTTCAGATTTATTATCATCTCTAATAATATCTACAGTTCCTAATCCTGCTTTTTTATCCTGTAGCCAAGTAGTTTTTAAGCGTTGACGTGTTTCATCAGAAGTTCCCAAACGCCTGGATGACATTCTAATATCTCTCATATTATTTATGAGCTCATTATTACACTGCCTAATAAGTTCACCCAAATCACCATATGCTCTATCAAATAAAGCACCTGGATCAAGTTTCTCTCCTTCCAATGAAGCAATACGCAATTCACGAATATCTAATACACTCATACATATGTAAATATACTCTTATTTAAATATGTATTTATTTTTACAACTAATTAGTACTAAATAATTATATTAATTATATGATTCCATTTTAGAAAGATACAACTTTCACAACTATTACCTAGTCGTCACCCATTTTTTGCCTTCATCATCAAACAAAATAGAATGCTCAGCTTGAGATACCATACCACCAGACGATTCTACCAAAGCTCCATATGACTCTAATGCTCCACTTTGTTGCAAAGATCGCATAGCAACTTTTAATTTAAATAATGGCATTTTAGGTATATCTAATTGCTGTAAACAAAAGGGTAAACCAGACGTTTTTTCAAACACTTCTTGCAATACACGCGCTTCAGGTAAACGCTGAGGTTTTCTTTGTAAAAAACGATAAATAGCAGCATTTCCTGCATCATGAATCATACCTTTACCTGTCGTTGCAAAAGGTTCACAAGCAAATGTCATACCAGGTTTAATCGTTGTGGTATCACCATTACCATAATTAGGTATCGAAGGCTTGGTGTGAATTTGAAAAGGCCCCAATCCATGACCAGATAAATTTTTAATAGGGGTAAATTCTTCATAACTTTCAATAACTTCTTGGATATGTTTTCCTACTTCATGTAATGATACCCCAATATCCATCATCTCTACTGTTGATTCAACTGCTTGCCTTGATGCTTTTACTAAATCAGTATATGCTCCAGATAAATCAATAGTGGTAGCATTATCTCCAATAGCCCCCTTATATGATACTCCTACGTCTAGTTTGATAAGTTCATCATTAAATACTACATCATCACCTAAAAAAGGCATAAAATGTGCTGCAGTTTGATTCATAGCCATTTGAGGAGGAAATGCAGGCTGTGCTCCAAGTTCTTTAATTTTAGCAACAATTTGAGTTAATACTTCTGTATAACTAGCACCTGGTTTTACTAAACTCGCACCATATTGTAGTGCTTGTTTAGCAATCTGCCCTGCTTGTTTAAAGTCTTGGTGATACATAGTACATACAAAATAGAGATACTTAATAAAACTTACTTCTTTATTATATTTGCATAATGTTTAAAAAGATACTCTATCCCAATGCATACTAGGTGATAGATATGTTAGCAATAACTGATGAAAACTATACAAAAGAAATAATAGAACATAAAGGTTTAAGTGTCTTAGATTGTTGGGCTGAATGGTGTGGTCCTTGTCGTATGTTTGGACCTACCTTTGAAGCAGCTGCCAAAGATCTCCCAGAAGTCAAATTTGCTAAATGTGATGTGGATAATGCACAAGATGTTCCTGCAAGTTTGGGTATTCGCTCCATTCCCACCATTGTATTTTTTAAAGATGGCAAGGAAGTAGGCAGATTTTCTGGTGTATTAGGAAAAGAAGAATTTATAAAGAAAGTAAAGGAATATCAATAGATATGAAATTTCCTTTACTTATTGTTAATTTTAAAACATACGACACGGGCGTTGGACAAAACGCCTTGGTGGTTGCTAAACTTTGTCAAAAAGTAGCTAAAGCAACCAATACTTCTATTGCAATAGCGGTGAATGCTGTTGATGTACATCGGATAGCCTCTAAAGTTCGTATTCCTGTTTTAGCTCAACACGTTGATCCCGTAGGATATGGAGCTCATACTGGACACATTCTTATTGATGCCCTTAAACAAGCAGGTGCACAAGGAACGTTGCTTAATCATGCAGAGTATCCCCACGCGCAATTGCAAGAAACTATTACACTGTGTAAACAAAAAAAATTTTTTTGTTGTGTATGTGCTCCCACTACTGCACAAGCTAAAAAAATAGCTACGTATGCACCACATATCATTGCTGTGGAACCACCTGAACTTATTGGTAGTGGTATTTCTGTTTCTAGTGCTAAACCTAGCATCATCAAAAATGCTGTAAAGGCCGTAGGTACTATTCCTTTATTATGTGGAGCTGGTGTATCTACCCAACAAGATGTTAGTCAAGCTATGCAATTAGGTGTAAAAGGAGTTTTATTGGCCTCAGGGGTTATGAAATCAAAAGATATAGAACAAACTCTTAAAGCATTAGTTGCTGGGTTTCAATAATATTCTTATCTCACTTGTAAGGTTAATCTATCAATATGGAAACGAGGTTCACCATATGTTGTACTATTAGCCATAATATCAAATTCATATGTTCCAGCAGTTGCTCGTCTATCAATATAGATAGCAAATGCATACTTTCCTTGTTGACCAGAGGCAACAGTTGTCGTGTTTTCTAATTGTAAAATACGAATGTTTGGGAAGTTTCCATCAATATCCTTGCGAATTTCATCATAATTTTGCTCATACGCATTTCTTGGAAGTATAGTAATATTATATTCTCGTGGGAATGAATCAACATTACGAATAAATACACCAAAAGGTGCTAATGTTTTTTTTTGAAATGTTTGCCTATTTCCTGATAAGCACATCATAGTATTTGCTGAACATACTAAATCATCAATTTGTGCACGTAAATTATCATCTGTTACTTTTGATAAATCCATAGCTGAAAAAAACATATTATAGACTAATGTAATACCAAAACCAAAAATAACCATAGAAAGAACAAAAATCACTAAAAAATTAACGGAAAGTTCTACTGCTTTTTTCATCGTAAAACTTCATATTCTCGTACAAGTAAATAAATAAACAATGCTAATACGACAATACCTGTAATAGTAAACCCTAAAGCAGTCCAAATTGCATCCATACCTTGAGTAGCCATGACATAAAATCCAATTGCCATAATACCAAAGCCAAGCCATAAAAACTTATCAAGGACTAATTTTAATATTTCAAATTCTTCATGTTGTGTTAATCTTTTTTTCATTATCATCACCTTATGAGGTTACTTGGATCTGAAATTGCGTTGTTTTTAGTGTTTCTTGAATAGTAGTAGCACCTGTTTCAATTTCTCCTTCTATTGCTAACTCACAAATAAATTGTTTACCACCAACAAACTCATTTTTGCCTGCTATATTTATAATTGCCCTATACCCAACGATTTCACTAGGCCCTACACCCTGACTTAAAGCGTTTATTTGAGGTAAGTCTGCAGTATTGGTAATTGTATTTCCTGTTGATGCATCAATACATTGTGTAATATTAGGAATCGCATTTTGGACATTATTAGGTAACAGATTATAATATCCGATCTCAAGTGAAACACTTGAACCTCTTTTAACATTAATATCTTGAACTGTTAATGGTTTTTCTGCTGTAGGAGTAGTTCCCAATTCAATTGCACCAAACACAGCCGGTAATTGATCTCCTGCACTTCTAAATATCGTATTAGTTAATGTTAGCCCTAAACCTAACATAACGAATGCTAATACAACGACCACAATGGCATTAATAGATAAACTTAATGAACCTTTTTTCATAACATCACCTCAAAAATAAAGAAATTACGCAAAAATTGATTTATAAATGTTCCTATAACTTCACCTTTTGACACTCATTCTTCTTTAGGTTTCATGGTGGGAAACAAAATAACATCTCTAATACTCTTTTGTCCAGTGAGTAAAATAACCATCCTATCAATACCAATACCTAAACCACCAGCAGGAGGCATGCCTTGTTCAATGGCAGCAACAAAATCTTCATCCATAGGATGTGCTTCATCATCCCCACCACGCAATTGAGAAGCTTGTTGTTCCAATAATTCTTTTTGTACCACTGGATCATTGAGTTCTGAGTAAATGTTACCTAATTCCATACCAACTCCTATAGGTTCACATTGTTCAACTAAACGATTATCACTACGATGTACCTTACACAATGGCGTTGCTTCCACCGGTTTATCCATAACATGTGTAGGTTCAATAATGGTGTGTTCAATAAGTTCATCAAAAATACGCATTACACATGCTCCCCAGCTTTGAGCTGGTTCTAATTTTTGTTCACGTATATACGTTTGTAATTGTTCAACACTCATAGACAACACATCAATACCTAATTGTTCTTGTATCACTTGTGCTGTTGTTTTTTTAGGCCATGGTCTTTTAAAGTCAATCATACGTTTTTCATGTTCTCCATTACTATGATGTACAATCACTTCTACTTGCGTTGTACCATTCACAGCCAGACATGCTTGTTCATAACATTCCTCAACGATATCCATCATAGTGTGATAATCCACATAACTTTGATATGCTTCAAGCATGGTAAACTCTGGATTATGCGAATAATCAACTCCTTCATTTCTAAAGTTTTTACAAATGGTATATACTTTATCAAATCCACCAACTAAAAGTCGCTTTAAATACAACTCAGGAGAAATAGACAGATACATACGCATATCCCAAGCGTTAATGTGAGTAATAAAGGGCTTTGCATTGGCTCCCCCGTATTGCGTTTGTAATAAGGGTGTTTCTACTTCTAAAAAGCCACGTTTTGTTAACACTTCTCGAATCACTTGTATAATTTTTGCTCGCTTAACAAACACTTCACGTACATCAGCATTCACTATCATGTCCACATGTCGTTGCCTATACCGTAATTCTGGGTTTTGCAATCCATGATATTTTTCAGGTAAATCACGTAATGCTTTACATAACATAGTCCAAGATTGTACATGTACACTTAACTCACCTGTTTTGGTGGTCATAATAGTACCTTGTATACCCAAAATATCACCAATGTCCACTACCTGCAAACGATCAAATGCTTCAAGTAAATCATCTTTTTTAAACACTATTTGTATTTTTCCACTACTATCCTGTATATGTGCAAAACAAAGCTTACCCATTTGACGAATAGTCATTAACCGTCCAGCAATACTTACCTTATCTTCTATGTGTGTATGAGCCTCTAATCCCTCATACTTTTTTTGTATTTCTAAGGCTGTATGAGTTACTTCATACGTGTAAGGATATACCGTAAGTCCTTGTTGTTGCATCTGTTTTACTTTAGCTAATCGCTCTTCATATCGTTGTTGTACGCCGTCCATACATACTATAAAGGTATTCAACCTTAATATACTTTGCGTTTCAAAACGTTTATAAAAAACATATACTATAGTACGCTATGCCAACCAAAAGTCAAACTGCTGTTGAATTTTTAATTATTGTTAGTGTATTAGTGCTCTTATTTATTGGCATTGCCTCATTTGGGCAATTAGGAACTATTTTTAAACAACAGTCTATAGCTCCCCACACTCTTGCACAAGCTCCTATAGGTATTGTTTCTTATGCTATAAATACAACTCATATTGTGATATTTGTACAAAATAATAATGTATATCCCATCAATATTACGCATGTACATATAGATGGTACTTCTTTTGTTACTGGTACTACTCTATTACAACCTTTACAACAAACAACGTATACCCTTGCATATATATCTTTTGTAGGTGATTTTTCTTATCATATAGCATTTACGTATCAATTGCCTGGAGATGCCACACCGTTAACTTTTAATGAAACGTATATGGTTATTGAGGGACGTATCTAATGTTGCAACAACGTTGTTTTGCCTATATTGCTCAGATACCGCGTGGGCGTGTGATTACCTATAAGCATTTAGCTCACCTTGTCGGTACCAAAGCGTATCGATATGTGGGATGGTTGTGTAAACAAAATACAGATTACACCAACATACCTTGTCATCGTGTGGTGTGTAGTACTGGACATATAGGGGGATACAATAGAGGAATATCATTCAAAAAAACATTATTAGAACAAGAAGGTATTGTGGTGCATAATAATAAAATTTCACTGCCTACATACGAAATTCTTTTAAAGGATAGCTAAATCTCAACTAGCGTATGTTTCCTACTACCGTTTTAGCAAAACACTATGTTACACATGACACTATTCGTCTTATACTAGCTCGGCCTGCTACGTTTACGTTTGATGCTGGGCAATCTGTCAATATTCAATTTGCAAACAAACAGCAAAAACCATACACAATTGCTTCTTCACCGCATGATGCTGTGTTAGAATTTATTATTAAAATATATAAGGATCATCAGGGTGTTTCTTTACTTTTTGCATCCTTACACATAGGCGATACACTTACGATATCTGCTCCTTTTGGTATATTTACGTACAATGGACAAGATGCACTTTTTATTGCTGCTGGTGTGGGTATTACTCCTTTTTTGTCTATGTTACGCACATATAAAGGTAATCATACCCTTTTGTTTTCGAACAAAGAACATAAAGATATTATTTTTGAACAAGAATTACGAATATTAGCATCTACCAGTGTGTTCTTTTTATCCCGAGAACAAAGAGAAGGGTATGTCTATGGACGTATTGATGCTGCTGCTATTACGCAATATTATAAGCAACACGCTATTTATGTATGTGGTCCTCCTGCTTTTAGTGCCATGGCGCGTAAGATTTCTAAACAAATACAGAGTATGGATATGATATGACTTCTTTATTAGAAACAATTAGAAAATATTTACACTTATATCCACACAATGATTTGGGTACGCAAGAAGAATTACAAATATTACTTGATGACCTTTGTACTTTACTACGACCAACTACGTTACCACACAAATATCTACCATTTTTTGATAGTCATGACTTGTATATACAATCATTAGCTATGCAAGTATTAGCTTTAACAAACGAAACAAAAGCAAAAAATATAGTATCATCTCATCTACTTCCTAAACATACTCCGTTTTTTTCTTTTATGCAAGAATGTCGCACTCCTTGTAGAACGTGGTACATACATCCTGAAACGTGTTTTATTCTTGGTCGTCCTAGAGATTATCAAGATGATTCTGCTATTTTATATTGCACTAGTTTGGAACATCTTTTAGCTTCTAGACCACAAAAATATGATAAAGACACTATTTGCGTAGCCTTAGAACCTGCTATTGAAGATTCAGTTCAAATCCAAGGGGGTATAACAGAACAAGGACAGTATGGTATCATACAAGCATTTGCTATTACTACTAAATCTAATTCTGCAAAACAATATCGGATAAACAATCCAAAGAAATCATAACTAAAGCCTCAGGATCCTTTTACTTTCATCAACATATCAGTGTGGGATAACATCATCATTGGCATCTCTATGTAATATATACATTTTTAAAAAGGTATTGTCTTTCTTTTTGCATGCAACCTACACACGAACCTATGAATGCAAGTTTACATATTTTGGGCTGTATTGGAGCTTTAATGGGAAGTGTACTGCTTATCGTACATGCAAGTTTACAACAACACGCATTACGTATTGTAGCTTATAGTATATATGGTGCAACGTTATGTCTTTTGTTTTTTGCAAGTGCTTTACATCATAGTGTTGCAGCACATACTTCAAGCAAAAAAAAACTTCTTGCCTTTGATCAAATTGGTGTCTTTTTACTTATTATGGGTACCTTTATTCCTTTTGGTTTATTACATACGCCTACTGCTTTGGGTTGGTCTATTATTGGTGTTGTTGTAGCAGTGTGTTTGACTGGTATTGTGTTGCGTTTGTACCTTTCAACTCCTTGGCTTTTACAAGTACTCTATGTGGGTGCTGGTTGGTTAGGTGTATTATTTATTCCTTATCTTCCGTTACCATCAGCATTATTTTTAGTAGGAGGTGGCGTATTGTATACTATTGGTGCTTTTATTTATGGTCTCAAAAAACCTAATATACATCCTTTATGTGATCACCATGCCTTATGGCATCTTTTAGTTATTGGAGGAGCTAGTATGCATTGGGTTGCTCTTTTTTTGCTTGCATAATACTTATAAATTACTAACAACTACATGACATGATGCATATTGTAAGTTGGAATGTGAATGGTATTAGGGCAGCTATCAAAAAAGGATTTGTTGCTAGTGTACAACATATGCAACCAGATATTTTGTGTATTCAAGAAACAAAGGCACAACAAGAACAAGTTGATATTCATTTACCGACTTTACCTTATCACTATTGGTATAGTGCACAAAAAAAAGGGTATTCTGGTACAGCACTGTTTTGTAAACATAAACCGTTAAGTGTAACGCGTGGTATAGGTCATCTTTTAGATGACGAAGGACGCGTGCTTACTGCAGAATTTGAAACCTTTTATGTGGTGACCGTATACACACCAAATGCTAAAGATGATTTGTCGCGATTAGATGTACGACATGATTCTTGGGATCCTCAATTTTTGGCGTATGTACAAGCATTGGCTACTAAAAAACCTGTTGTTTTTTGTGGTGATTTAAATGTTGCTCATCAAGATATTGATTTAGCACGCCCTGATGCAAATCGTACTACAGCAAAAAGACCTGGAAATAAAGGATTTACTGATAAAGAACGTATAGCTATTACTCGTATGTTAGATGCAGGGTTTATTGATACGTTTCGATACTTGTATCCTCAAAAACAAGATGCTTATACATGGTGGTCACAAATGGGAGGTGCTCGTGCACGTAATGTGGGCTGGCGTATTGATTATGTGTTTGTGAGTGCACAGCTTAAAGAAAGTATTCAAGATGCTCGTATATACCATGATATTATGGGCTCAGATCATTGTCCTGTTAGCGTGGTGTTAAAGTAAATACTTATAAATAATAACTACTTTACAGTAAATATGCTAGATGTAACTTTTAAATATGTACGTCCAGGCGATACATTTAGGATTGCTACCACTGTTGTACACCACGTACATAAGGATCATAGTTTATATGACGGTATTATAAAAGAGGTTACACAAGCATTGCATGATGCACCTTTTGCTTCTCGTATTTCAAAAAAACAAAAAAGAATAATACGTGAGGAACGTGAAGCACTCCCGCATCTTTTATCCCACACCCCATACTCATCACAAGATCTTGATGTGATTGTTGACCATCTTTGCTCTACACAAATACCTTTGCTACAAACATCTGAACATTTTAAAAAAGTATATAGTAGATGCTCTCATATTAGGCATTGCACCTGGTGGTTACAACGTATGTATGAACAAGTTTCACCAGCACAACAAAAACACATGCGTAAACACTATGTATCAACTATATTAGATTTATCTCAAAAAGATGAAGATTTACGTGATACTTGTTTAGACCATTTAGAACTTATTTTTCAAATATGTGATCGACAAGACCTTAGTCCTCTTGTAAAAACTCCCTCAGTTTCTGTATATCTTGGTTCATCTGCTCTTTCAAAGACCCTCTATACATTAATGCAGCAGGATGATAAAGAGGAAACACTTGTACCTCATACCCATTAAGATATACAGTATGGATTTTACCATGTACGTGTGAGATGCCTGGCATGTTTTTTATCTTTGACGTATCTGCTTGAGCTAATATAAACTTAGTAGCTATATTTCCTAAGGTAATAAGTAATTTAGGTTGCATGATACGTAGTTGTGCAAGTAAATAAGGCGCATGCACACGAATTTCTTGCAACGTTGGATTTCTATTATTAGGTGGACGATACTTTACCATATTGGTAATATACACATCACTCAAGTGTGCTTGTTGCATATACCCATCTAATGCTTTTCCTGCTTTTCCCACAAAAGGAATTCCTTGTTCATCTTCTTGTTTGCCTGGTGCTTCGCCAATAATCACTACTGATGCTTGTTCGTTGCCTTTACCAAACACTAAATGCGTTGCTGTTTTTTGTAACTCACACA
Organism: Candidatus Woesearchaeota archaeon; assembly: GCA_047602725.1. Classification (GTDB taxonomy): domain Archaea; phylum Nanobdellota; class Nanobdellia; order Woesearchaeales; family DATGWN01; genus JBLKON01. Next base: position 51 of record JBLKON010000013.1, on the reverse strand, counting down.
CGATGTGTTGTTGCATGTGTACACGCAACTCTTGCAAACTAGGTATATCGT
>JBLKON010000012.1:0-13027 GCA_047602725.1 Candidatus Woesearchaeota archaeon | reverse complement strand
TCATTAATACACACTAATTGTGGTGCTTTTTTAGGTAACTGAATACTTAATAACTCATTACCACAAGCCTCACATTGTTTACCTGATGCTTTTAATTTTCCTGTTTTTGGCATACTTACCGTATATGAACACTCTGGATATTGATTACATGCTAAAAATCTTCCAAACTTTCCTTTTTTAATCAGCAACGTTCCTTTTTTACATGACGGACACCCAACAGTCATAGCATCTTTGTTTGCTGTATCATAAAAAGCTTCTTTAAGTTCTTTTCCAATATGTTGCTCTTTTTGTTTAAAATCTTCTAAGATTTCTTTTAATTTTTTTTCTTCGGCAACAATTACTTGTTGAGCATCTAATTCTTTTTGTCTAATTTTTTCCATTTCTTCTTCAATGGTGCGCGTCATTTGTTCATCCAAAATTAAAGGTGAATATTTTTGTAAGGTTGCACACGTTTTTATGCCCAAATCCGTAGCTTCAATTGATTTTTCTTTAAGATATCCTCTATCATATAAATTATCAATAATGGTTGCACGAGTTGCCTTAGTTCCCAAATTGCGTTTTTCTAATTCTTTGATAATAGAAGCTTGCGTAAAACGTTTAGGTGGCTTGGTTTCTTTTTTCTCTAAGGTAATGTTTGGATCTTGTAATACATCTTTTTGTACAATATCGGGCATAATCACTTCATCAAACGTTGCATAAGAACCATAAAAGGTATGCCATCCTTTTTTTACGGTACGAGTTCCTTTACATAAAAATGGTTCTTGTTGTACATCAAAGATAACCGTCATTGTTTCACGTACTGCTGGAGGAGCAAAAGTAGCTAAAAAACGACGCACAATTAAATCATACAATTTTTGTTGCTGCTCATTGAGTTTATCAGGAATAATACCTGTTGGATAAATAGCAGGATGTGCATCATCTGTCTTTTTCCCTTCATTAGGTTTTAACGTTTTTTGCTCTAACAATGTTTGAACTAACTCTTTATACACTTCATTTCTTTTGAGTGCTTCTAATAATTTTTTATACCCTAGTGCTGCTGGTAATTTTTGAGAAGATGTTCTTGGGTAAGAAATAAACCCTCCTGTATACAAATCTTGCGCTAAACTCAATGTTATTTTAGGCTGAATATGATGCACTCGATAACATTCTACTTGTAGTGACGTTAAATCAAAAGGATGCGGAGGTGCTTGTGTAAATTCTTTTCTTTGCACATCTTCAACTGTTGCTGGTTTACCTTTTGTTTTATCATATATCGTTTTTGCTTGCTGTTCATCATTAAACTTTTCTTGTTTATGTACTGCTTCAATAGCAAAATCTTTAAGCGTTCCTTTTAAAAAAATCTGCCAATATGGTTCTGGTGTAAATGCTTTGATTTCTAATTCTTTATCAACAACCAATTTTAAAGCAGGCCCTTGTACACGACCAGAAGATAGTGTTTTATACGTTCCTCCCGCTTTAATTGCTTGTGTTAATGCTCTTGATAAATTAATACCATATAACCAATCTATTTCATGACGCGTAACACCAGCATGCACTTGCCCCCAATCTAACGTTTTTGTTTTTTTTGCATACGCATCAACTAAATCTTGTTTAGTAAGTGTAGAAAACTTCATACGACAGGCATCTTTTTGTTTACAAATGTGTTTTACTACATTAAACCCAATAACCTCTCCTTCTATATCATAATCTGTTGCTACGGTAAATGCTGTAGCATCTTTAGTGAGTGCCTTTAGTGCTTTGACATATTTTTTTGTAAAAGCAGATGATTCTGATTGTTCGTAAGATGGTCCCCAGGTAATAGAAAATGAAGGATATTGATAACCGTTTTTCTCTTTTTCAATAACCGTAAACAAATGACCAACTGCACATGCTACTACAATAGGTTGGTTATTGTGCGTAATTTCATAATAAGGCACACCATCTTTATTTTTTTTTAGTGCTTTTTTATCTGCTAATGCTTCAGCAATTTTTTGTGCTGCACTTGGCTTTTCTGTAATAATAAGTTCATAGGTCATGATATCTTATGGTATGAAAACAATACGTCTTTTAAAAATCTTTGTACATTATTTTTATAATTTCGTATCATAATATGGGATACTTTACTAGTATTATAATAGTACAACAGCACTATCATTATACAAGCGGTATTACATAGCCACCTTTTCAAAAAATATATAAAGGGTATATGAGGTAAGTAACTTATGAATCGAAAAGCTGTTTCCCCCTTAGTTGCGACTGTTTTACTTATTTCTTTTTCTGTTGCTTTAGGTGCTGTAGTCATGAACTGGGCAGATAGTCTGTCTACGTATAACACACTGTGTGAAAATGCAGATATTAATGTTATTGGTAGTGCATGTAAAACTCCTGATAATATTATTCAAATTAGTATTCAAAATAATGAAGTTCCTCTTGAAGGTATTTTTTTTAGGATTCAAGGTTCTAAAGGTGTTGAAGAAATAGTACGACCTAGTAAAATTTCTGCACATGGTAGAGATGACTTCCGTGTCTTTTTTGATGGTCATTTATATGGTGACTTTGTTTCATTAGAAGTATTTCCTGTCTTAACAACTGGCGAACAATACTGTAGTGGTAGTGGTGTACAAGTACGTAGTTTACCTATGTGTTCATAAGTATATACACTCATACTACCTATGTAGTTTTATTCAATTAACATGCTATACTACTAAGAATTAGACATAATTTCTATAATATCTCGGTGATGTAATACATGATCTTTACCTACTGGTATTTTTTTACGCACATCTATTGCTTTAATAAAATGAGTACCAAAATCAGTATGCAACTTAAATGCAAAATCTATAGCTGTCGTATGTTTGGGCATTAAAAAACAATCTGGCAACACACGGCCTTGAGAATCTTCTAATTTGGTAGAACCTCCCGGAAACAACGCAATATATTCCAATACATTAAATACTGCATGATCAAGAATTGCTTGTATACCTGTTGATTCATACGGAAGTAACACCGTTTGCCTCATAAAATCTAATGCCTTTTCTTGCTTTTCACTTAATGGTTTAAGCACACTAAAATCATGATCACCTGGTGTATAATCAATAAATCCATGCTTATGCGCTTCACGTAACGCTATTTCACTTTCTGCACTACACCCAATAATAGTATAATGAGGGCATTCTTGTTTAATACGCATCACATTTTGTTGTGCTTGAGGCATATCCACTTTATTGGCAGCAATAACAATAGGTTTTGTTTTTTTACGTAATTGCTGAGCTATCTTTAATAACTGATCTTCGCTCCATTGCGTAACAGCTATATCTTGCAGTGGCTCAATGACGTGTTGCACCATGTGTTCAGTTACGCCTAAACCAGAAAGTTGTTTAGCTAGTGCAACTGCTATTGGTGCATGCGTCTGTTGCAGCGTACGAGCAAATTTTTCCCATCCTTTTTTTAAAATACCTAGATACCAATAATCTAACTCTTTTTCTAAAAAAGCAATATCTTGCAGTGGGTCATACGATCCAGGTGTTACTGGCTCTCCTTTTTCATTGGTTGAACCTGAACAATCTATTACATGAATTAACACATCTGCTTGCCTTAAATCATCTAAAAATGCATTACCCATACCTAACCCTTCATGAGCTCCTGGTACTAATCCAGCAACATCCATAATATCTACTGGAACAAAACGCCACTCTCCTTTCGTATAACCTTCTTTAGGATTATCTTGTTTATTAAATTCTAATGAACCTTGCTTTACTCGTACCATTGCTTTTCCAAAATTAGGTTTTATGGTCACAAACGGATAATTACCTGTTTGCGCTGGAGCAAGGGTAGCTGCACGAAAAAAGGTGCTTTTGCCAATATTTGGCTTTCCTACTAATCCTATAAGCATATCACTGCAAATAACTCAGCCTTTTTATATATTCCGATACTTATTTAAATTTTTAATCTTGAAATAAACTTGTGACTACACTTGAAGATGAAGGATTTGATGCTTGGAATAAACAAACTGGTAGCTTTTTAGATAAATATGGCTATTATTCATTTCAGATTATTGGCGCATTAGGTATTGTAATTTCTCTTTTTGCTTCTTTTTATGGTGGATTTCGTCTTGTCCCAGGATATGTTATGATTTTTTTTATTAGTATGCTTTTTTTTATTGGAGGAGTACGCTGGGCTCAAAGTGAAACGCCTTCTAAACAAGAATTAGATGATTTGTATGCTCATGAACGTATGGAGCGTTATGAGACAAAAAATGAAATTTCGGATAGTGTACATGAACGCAGAATTCTTATTCGTAAATAAAGCTCTTTGTATAATATGAAGTTTTTTTACTCTTGTTATATCTATTATGTAACTTTGTTATTATGCTTATACATAAACGTATCAATAAGTGTATGCGCTTCTTTTCTTCTGTGTTGATGTTGCTCTAAAAAACTTGTAACACACGCAATACATAATGCTTTAAGTTGACCTGAGAGTAGTTCTCCACGTTTGTATTGCGTAAAATACGTGGTAAGTAACTCATCATTTTGTTCAAAAAAGGTTAACCATTGATATGCTATATCTATATGAGGATTTCCCCCTAAACGTCTATGTTCTTCAACCGTTGCTTGGCCACCGGAAAATGCATATTTGTTAATTTTCTTTTTTATGATAGCAGGTGTATCTGTGGTAAAAATAGCTTGATTCGCTGTCCCTGAACTGGACATTTTTCCATCGTGTTGCATCCCACCTAATCCGGGTAAAAAGCGACATTGAATCGATGCTGGTTTTGGATATCCTAACTTGTGCACCACATCACGTGTTACCCTAAAATGTGGATCTTGATCAATAGCATGTGGAATTAAACACATATAGGGTTTTTGATGTAATACATGAGGTAAAAAACAAGGAACTGCTTGCATAGCTGTATAAAAAATGCTACCAATATTGTTTTCATGCGTAAATCCAAATACACTTTTTACGGTTGAAAACGTAATGTGTTTAGCTACTCTAGTTGCTTGTTTATACAGTAATGAGGCATGGTGCGTATCTACTAGAAAATGTGTTTTTTGAGGATTAAATCCTACAGCAATAATATCTAACATATTTTCATGCATATAGTGTTGTATGGTTTCATACTCTAGTTCTTTTTTGAATAAGAATTTTTCTTCATCGGGAAACTGAATCCATACCTCACAATCAAACACATCTTGAAGCCATTTGGTAAAATGCATAGGCAACAAATGCCCTAAATGCATATTATTAGACGGAGAACGTCCTGTATATACAAACAAGGGTTGCTTTTTTTTTAAATGTTCAATGAGTATATCTACATCGCGATGTGCAAAAAAAATGTTTCTGGTTAAAAAATGATGTAAGGGTTGTTTCTTTTTTTTTGCTTGCTCACTAAAAAAATCAATATGTTTTTGTTCTAGTGGTTGCACGCCAAACGTGCGTATTATTTTTTGATAATCAATATTTCCTTTTACGTGCCAAGGTGTTACAGTTGTCATATAACTACTTATGGTTTTATGCTTTATATAAATATTTGGGTGTTTTTGGAGGTGGGAGTTTTTTCTTTATCACTCACAATGTTTATAAACTACTGTTTATTTTAAGTCTTTTATGTATCCAACAGAACTTACACAACCTATGAAAGAAGTCTTGTTACAAGCAGAATTTGGAGAATTGACAACGCCTCAAGATGTAGATAATGTCTTGCAAAAACAAGAAGGTACATTGTTATTGTTTATTAATTCTGTATGTGGCTGTTCTGGACAAGCACGTCCTGCAGTTATTGCAGCACTTGAGATGCAACCTCGCCCACAACATTTTGTGACTGTTTTTGCTGGTGTAGACACCGAAGCTACTGAACGTGCTCGCTCGTATATTACGGGATATGGCCCATCTTCTCCTGCTATTGCTTTATTTAAAGATGGTAATGTAGTTGCTATGATGCAACGTCATGATATTCAAGGCAAACAAAAAGAAGAAATTATGCGCCAGTTGCATGGTTATTTTGAAGTGCATTGTCAATAATTTCTTGCACTTGCGTTATAGTGGTTGCTTGTGCTAGATTTCTACGCACTTGTGCACCGCCAACCCATCCTTTAGTAAATTGTAATGATTGTTGTTTTATAGTTGAAAAAGGTAAATGATACGTTTGTGCTATTTTTATATACAAGGGTAGCATATCTGTGGGCGGAGTATCAAAAGATTGTGTGTTTTGATATTGTGCAATTTGACTAAAAATGTAGGGATTTCCTATAACACCACGCGCAATCATAATAGCGTCTACTTGACTTTGCTCTAAACGTTAAAAAAATTGCTGGGGTGTAAACACATCTCCATTACCAATAACAGGTATATCTACTGTTTGTTTTACTTGAGTGATAATATCCCAATTTGCTGTTCCACTATATCCTTGCTTTTGAGTTCTTCCGTGAATAGCAATGGCACTAGCTCCTGCATCTTGAGCTGCTTTTGCAACTGTTAATGCATTGATATGCTTGTCATCAATACCCGTTCTTATTTTAATAGTAATGGGAGTATTGACTTGTTCCACTAATTTGTTAATAAAAGATGCAATATGAGTCGGATTGTTTAACAGAGAACTACCTGCACCTGTTTTGATTACTTTGTATGCTGGACAACCACAATTTATGTCAATCACATCAAATGCATCTTCTACTTTTTGCGCTGCTTGTACAACATCTTGTTGAGATGAACCAAATAATTGGACTGCTACTGGTTTTTCTAAAGGGGACGTGACAAGCATATCCCATGCTTTTTTGTTATCACGCGTAATAGCAATACTGTTGACAAATTCTGTGTAGGTCATGCCACATCCATACATGCATGCTAGATGCCTAAAGGCAACATCCGTAATTCCTGCCATGGGACTCAGTATAGCAGGAAATGACAATTTTGGAAACGTTAATGCATCTTTCATAACAAAACATAAACAACAATGTATTTATAAAATAATAGAGTTGTAATATAATATGCGAGTCGTAGTGATTGTAGTATCCGTGTTGTACTTGTTTTTAGTAGGTTGCGCACCCTGTGCATCGTATGAAAACGTGTTGTACATGTATATTGATGGCCATCGCTATGCTGAATTTGTTGATGATGTGTTTTTTGAACGCACGATTGCTATTGAACAACGCTATGAACATTGTGCTTCGTCTCATACTTATCGTATTTATACCAATGCTTCCATTTTAGATTTAGGCAAACGAGTTTCTGCTAGGCAATTTAATGATTTTGTGATGAGTTACAATGAAAGTTGCGATGGCTGTGTACATGTACGAGCACTTTTTGATCAAGCTGTTTCTTGAACATCATTCATACTATTTAGTAACAGAAAATGTATTTGCTTAATACTGACAACGTACCGTGCCGTCTTTAATTTTACACTGGCATAACAGTCGTGTGGTCTCACTCATACCCATCATTTTTTCTTCATCAGTGAGCGGGCTTAGATTTTGCGCACCTTCTAACACGTCAACTCGACACGATTGACATAAACCAATACTACAAGCAATTGCCACCCCTAATGCTTCAGCTGGTTGTGCTAAAGGTGTATGAGGAGCCAGTTCTTGTTCACCTAATTGTTCAATGATTAACTTGGCCATACTTATAGAGAAAAAAAAGTGATTTTAAAAAGTTATTTGTGTTAAAAATTATTTGTGTTGCATCATGATGAGCAATGCACTAAATAAAAGCAAATGCCATAATGTTTCCATGTATCCAGCTGTTGCAAAGGTTGCTAATGTTGCTACAATCATAATAAGTGCTAACATGGATGCAAAAAAGCGTTGTCCTACACCAAATAAAATGGCAAATCCACCAAAAAACTCAATGAGTGCTACAACTACAGCAAAAAATGTTGCTAAAGGAATACTTAACATACTTAAATACTCAGCAAAGCCACCGATGTTAAATAATTTCATATATCCTTGATAGATAAATATTAAACTCACTACTATTTTGGTTATGGTTATACTATAACTTGTCATACAAATTCCTCCAATTATCTATTGGTGAGTAGAAAAACTATATAAACGTTTTGATTAGTGGGGCCCACATAGCACATTATTTGCCTTTATGTCGTATATTTAAAAACACACTATCCTAAAAGTATAAAAAGCCGTAGTCTTTTTTTGTTTGGTATGGAAAACCTTATTATGCAAGTACTTTTGGAAAATGCAGTAAAATTTAATGGCACACCTAATCAAAAAGCTGTATTAGGTAAATTATTAGGCATTGACCCTTCACTCAAACAAGATGTGCCTGCCTTACAGGCAACTATTGCCAAACTAACTGAACAGATACAAACCTGGAGTGTAGAGCAACAACAACAACACCTAGCAACCTTAGGTGCACACTACACGGAACAAAAAAAAGAAAAACGTGAAGGATTAGTTCCTTTGCAAGGAGATACGAGTAAGGTTATTATGCGTTTTGCTCCTTCTCCAAGTGGTCCTATGCATATTGGCCATGCCTTAACTGGTGGCCTAACCGCATTATACTGCAAACAATATAAAGGAACATTTATTTTACGTATTGAAGATACCAATAGTGATAATATTGATGTACAAGCCTATGATATGTTACCTCAAGAGGCACAATGGCTTTTTGGTAAAGTAGATGAGGTATGGATTCAATCTGACAGATTATCTATTTACTACAAGTATCTTGAACAACTTATTGAGCAAGGTGATGCGTATGTTGATCACAGCACTCCTGAAGAATTCAAAATGTATATACAAGAAAAAAAAGAATCACCTTGTCGCTTATTAAGTGCACAAGAACATATGCTTCGTTGGCAAAAGATGTTTGACACCTATAAAGAAGGTCAAGCTGTGGTACGTATGAAAACAGATATGACACATAAAAACCCAGCTATGCGTGATTTTCCTTTAGCTCGTATTAATGACAGTGAACACCCACGACAAAAAAATAAATATCGTGTGTGGCCTTTAATGAATTTGGCTGTCACTGTTGATGATATTGAAGCAGGTATGACTCATATTGTGCGAGCTAAAGATCATGCAGATAATGCTAAACGACAAGAGTATATCTATAAAGCGTTGCAAAAACCCATTCCGCATACTAGTTTTGTTGGAAAAATTCAGTTTGAAGATATTGAATTATCTGCTTCAAAAACCAAACAACTCATTACGCAAGGTGTGTATAGTGGGTGGGATGATATTAGGTTACCTACCATAGCTGCACTCAAAAAACGTGGCTACCAACCAGAAGCTTTTTTGGGATATACCCACAACATTGGTGTTTCTTTAACTGACAAACATGTGAGTAGAACTGATTTTTTTAAAACGTTAGATACATTAAATACCAGTTGTATTGATGCAAAAACGCCTCGTGTGTTTATGGTACGTAATCCAGTTACTATAACAGTGCAAGGTGCCCCCACCAGACGTTTAGAACTTGATATTCATCCAGAACATCATAAAGGTGGACGTTTTATTGATACCACAGATTCGTATATGGTAGAAGCTCAAGATATTGATGTTGCGCAGGGTGATATGATTCGTTTAATGGATAATGCTAATATTGTTAAAACTGCAACGGGGTGGAAATACCATTCTGACGATTATGATATTTTTAAAAAAGAAGGGAAAGCTATTATTCATTGGCTTCCTGTTGAATCCTGTGTGTTGTCTACATTACGCATGCCTGACAATAGTACTATTCCTATTGCTGTAGAAAAAACGATTGAACACTTAGATGTGAATGATGTTATACAAGCACAGCGTATTGGGTATTGTTGTGTGCAAAAAAAGGAGGTGTGGTTTGGCCATGCATGAATTACTTAATGAAAAAGGTGTACGAACCTATATTAAAGAGATGAGTATTGCTAAAGATTTTTGTGAAGCGTTAGAACGGCACATAAAACAACATATTGATACAGCTATTATGCGTGCTAAAGCTAATCAACGCAATACGGTTATGAGTCGAGATTTGTAATCTTTTGCTCTAATGCATCAATTTTTTTTTGGATAGGTTGTAGCGCTTTACTGCCGTGTAACTTTACTTCACGAGCATATAACGTTTTGAGTTGTTCTAGTTCTTTTTGTAGTGTTTTTTTATAGGTAGTATCTTTTTTAACTAGTTTTTTACGTTTTTTAGGCTTTTTTTTAGGCTGTATTTTTTCTATTTCTTGCTGTAAACAACTCACTACTGATTTAAGATGTTGTATTTCTTGTTTTGCATGAGCTATGGTTTGTTCCATCACCTTTAGATGATGCGCTTGAGGACCAACCGTTGCCTTATAACTATGTTTAAAGAGTTCTCCGACATGTCGTTGTACAGAAATTGTTGATGGTTTAGCAGGAGCCTTACGATTAACTTCAATAAGATGATACATGAATTTTTTGACACGACGCGCATCAAATTGATTAAAATTGGGTGTGTTCATTTTTTAAAAAAAGAACCTAAACCTTTTTTTTTATTACCTAAGGCATTAGGTTCTAAAGGTGGTAGATTAAATTCTTGAGGTGGTTGAGGACCTCCTGAGAGAGGTGGTAAATTTGGTGTATCAAAATTATCAAATGACTGTTGATTGTTGTAAGAAGGCATAGTAAAAGGATCCGTTTGTTGTGGGGCTTGGGGTTGCACCTCTTTTTGTTGCATAAACATATCGTGTTCTAATCTTGAAAGTGTGGTCATAATCGTATCCATTTGTTTTTGTAGTTGTTCAACTGCTTTTTGTGTACTTTCAGCTCGATTAGCAACTGTTACCATACCTTGCGCTATAGTTTCATGTTGTTCAGCAATTTGTTCTACTTTTAAAAAAATGGGTTTGATTTGTTTAGCAATCATACGCTCTTCTTTTTCTTCGAGCGTCATTTCATCTGAAGCTTTTTTAAAAATATCAAGCATTTGATGCAGTGAATCGCGTAAACCATTCATAGAATCTTTTAATTCAGCATGGTTTTGGGTAACTAGAGGATTTTTTTTGATAGATTCTATATCTTTTTGTATAGATTTGAGTTTGGTGGCATTTATAATTTCATATTCTGATTTAGGCATAGGTTAAAAAAAGGGAAGTCTCTATTTAAATATTTATAGTTCCTTTACAGTTAAAACAGGGACATATATACCTGATATTTTATGCATACTATTGAGTTATTTTTTATTCACTAGGAGGCTCACTCACACCTGCTGCAATAATATCGTCAATACGTAAAATCATACAGGCAACTTGCGTAGCAGCTTCAACTGCTTGTGTTTTTACTTTGAGTGGTTCAATAATACCTTGGGTAAATGCATTCATAGTTTTTCCACTACATACATCAATACCTGGCCACTGCTCTTGAGAAGATTTTAAACTCGTAAGTACATCAATAGGATCCAATCCTGCATTTTCAGCTAATGTAATAGGAATACTTTCCATAGCTTCAGCAAATGCATATACTGCTAATTGTTCTCTACCACTCAATGTTTGAGCATATTGACGCACAGCATGCGCTGTTTTAATTTCAACAGCACCTGCTCCTCCTACTGCTTTTTTATGCAACAGCGTTACACGCAAATCCCCTAACGCATCTAACATAGCACGTTTTACTTCTTCGACTACATGTGACGTACTTCCTGCTAAATGTAACGTAACAATATCTTTATGCTTACAACCTGTTATATGTGTTTTATACTCATCAAGTACTTTTATTTGCTTTACACTTTGAGCTGTTCCTAAATCTGTAGCCTGTATATCACTTACTTGAGTAACTATATTTGCACCCGTTGCTTGAGATAACGCGTCCATATCTGATTTTTTTACTCTACGCAATGCCATAATACCAGCTTTTGCTAAATAATGTTGTGCCAATTCATCAATACCACGTTGACAACATACTACTGTTGCTCCACTTTTAATAATAGCATCTATCATACGTTTAATCATCATTTCCTCTTGTTGTAAAAATGCATCTAATTGTTGAGGATTAGTAATGGTAATTTTTGCATCTGTTTCTGTATCACGTATTTCTAATGCAACATTTAATAACAATATCCTTGCTTCTTGTACTGTTGAAGGCATGTTGGTATGCACTTTTGCTTTATCTAACAATAAACCATGAATAAGTGTTGCATCTTCTTGTTGATGCCCTACTTGAGTTTCAATACGAATGTGTTGTATATCTAACGTTTGTTGATTAATGGATGTTATCGCTTCTACTGCGAGTTGAGCAAGCGATTCTTTGACAATTTCTGCGCTTTTTCCCGTCATTGCTGTTTGTGCAATAGCAAGTAATATATCTTTGGTGTTTGCTGGTTGCGCTATGGAGTGCAAATACTGGAGTGCATGTTGAGATGCTAAACGATACCCTTTGGTAATAAGCGTAGGATGAATGTTTTTGTCTAATAACTGTTCAGCTTGATTTAATAATTCTCCTGCAATAATAACTGCTGATGTTGTGCCGTCTCCTACTTCATCTTCTTGTGTTTTTGCTATTTCAACAATCATTTTTGCTGTAGGATGTTCAATAGCAATTTCTTGTAAAATAGTAACACCGTCATTAGTAACAATAACATCGCCCAATTGGTTTACTAGCATTTTGTCCATACCTTTAGGACCTAAGGTGGATCGTATGGTTTGAGCAACTAATTTTCCAGCTAAAATGTTGTTACGTTGTGCAGAACGTCCTTGTTGTCGTTGTGTATCTTGGGGTAAAAGTTCTTTTTGTGACATATAATAGGTAAACTAAGAAATGTTTATATGATTTATGTTCTTTGAAGAGGGAATATATATTTATATTATGTAACTATTGAGTGGTGTATTTTCGCTACATTTATAAATAAAGTGTATTTCCCATACCTATGAGTATTGAGACATGTGTATGTACCCCTACCAGTGAGACTCTCGATTTTGAAGAACTTGTTAGACAGTTAGCTGACCATAATGATATTACACCTACTGATGACATGCTTGAACCTGGTGCTTATCACGCACGCATTGATGATTTATTTCCTGTAGGGTTTAATACCCCGGAGCTTGCTCCGGTTATTTTATAATTTAATAAAACACTCTATATGTATG
>JBLKON010000011.1:0-13299 GCA_047602725.1 Candidatus Woesearchaeota archaeon | reverse complement strand
CCATACATATAGAGTGTTTTATTAAATTATAAAATAACCGGAGCAAGCTCCGGGGTATTAAACCCTACAGGAAATAATCCCAAAATACTCTTAGGATATTCAGATATAACCATCTTAACTACGTATCTTAATCAATTAGGATTAGTCACCTTTAATGGTCCTACAGTGATGGCTGGCTTTTGCCAATGGGAATCATTACCTCAACAATTTCATCAACACATCACAGACATGTTAGTACAAAATCCTCAAACATATACCTATAAACCATTTACACACTATGCACATGGCTATCTTAATTGGGATACGCACACCCAACAAACCAACCCTATGATTCCAAACAATGGTTGGCATTGGCTACAGGGAAACAACACCGTACAAGGAGAATTGTTTGGAGGATGTATTGATGTTTTAGAATTTATGAAAAGTACCATCTATTGGCCAAAACCTACATTTTGGAAAGGAAAAATACTTTTTTTTGAAACATCTGAAGATAAACCTTCACCTGCACAAGTAAAATACATGTTACGAAACTATGCAACACAAGGTGTGTTTAATCAAATTGCTGGACTTCTTTTTGGAAGACCCAGAAATTACACTCCACAAGAAAATAAAGAATTAGATGATGCAATCATACAAATTGTTCAAGGAGAAGCAAACAATCACACACTTCCTATAGTCACCAACATGGATTTTGGACATACGGATCCACAATGGATATTACCTTTAGGAATAAAAGCACAGCTAGATTGCACTAAAAAAGAATTCACACTCCTAGAAGCTATGTACCAAAACCACTAGCTATAAAAACCATACAACTCTTACCCACTCCATGAACCTTGGCGTCTTATTTTCAGGAGGAAAAGACTCAACCTATGCAACGTACCTTGCACAACAACAACACACGATTTCTTGTTTACTCTCCATTAAACCAAAACCAGAAAGCGAAATGTTTCACACACCCAATATAAACATTACCTCATTATTAGCACAAAAAATGAACATACCCCACATAGATATGCACGTACAACATGATGAATTACAAACCCTCTATGAACTCATACAACAAGCAAAAAATAGATACAACATCCAAGGAATTATAACAGGAGCTGTAGGAAGTGTGTATCAAGCAACCAGAATCCAAAAAATTTGTAATGACTTACACCTTTGGTGTTTTAATCCACTTTGGCTCAAACCAGAAATAACATTACTCAACGAACTTTTAGAACATAACTTTACTGTTATAATTACGGGCATTGCAGCCTATCCACTACAACAAGAATGGCTAGGAAAAACACTCAACGCCCAACTCATTAATGAACTTGAACAGCTCCAACAACAATACCATATTCATCCTGCAGGAGAAGGAGGAGAATTTGAAACCCTAGTCATTAACTGCCCTCTATACAGACAACCTCTTGTTATTCAACAAGCAAACATACAATATAACAACTATGCCGGAACATACCATATTACCCAAGCACAATGATACTCATTATTACTACCCATAGCGACGCTTTATCATACCACGAATTTGTTGCCCCCTACACACATCATTTCAAAACACATCATATCACCCACTACACTACTCCTGTTGATTTGTCAAACATAACAGGTATTATTATTACAGGAAACGCATTACAAGATAATGCACATCTCCAACACAACGCACACTGGATATGGAATGCACATATTCCCATCATTGCCATTTGTGCAGGTGCTCAACTGTATGTACGCGACCATCATATTCCTATCATACCAAAAACACGTATAGGTATGCATACCATACACCACAAAAACACGACGTTTGAAGCCTATATGCTCCACAATAACACACTTGAACTTCACCAACACATCCTTATGACCGTTAATAATGAGCCTGTTGCATGGCAAATAGATAACATAACCCTAATTATGTTCCATCCAGAGGTACGCAACATGCAACTTATTGACGATTTTTTAGCTCAAACACCAAAAAGTATATAAAATAACTAAGAGTTCAATACAACAGGGGGATATAGATATGAAACTCACATTAGCTCAACCACAAATTTTCAAAGACAGTATTGGTGTTATCTCTGATTTGGTAACCGAAGCACGATTTAATATTACAGCACAAGGTATTACTGTGGTTGCTATGGATCCAGCTAATGTAGCAATGGTTGTATTTAAATTATTTTCATCATCTTTTGTAGAAAACTCTTTAACAACTGATGTAAATATTGCATTAAATTTAAGTAATATAAAACAAGTATTCAAACGTATTAGTAATAATGACGTACTTACTTTGGCTATGGAAGGAAATAGTAAATTACTAGTTACTATTGCAGGAAAATCTACGAGAAAATTCTCACTTCCTATTATTGAATTAGACGAACGTGAACAAAAAATTCCTAGTTTACAATTTGGTTATACTGTTATTATGCCTGCAAGCACGTTAGCTGATGCTATTGATGATGCTGGTATTATTTCTGATTCTGTTATTTTTAGCGGAGATGCAAAAAAACTCAATATTGCAGCAGTTGGAGATTTAAGTAAAGTAGATATTGAAATACCTCACAAAGATGAAGTAAGCATTACTGCTGAAACACAAGACCCTATTCGCTCAAAGTTTTCTGTAGATTACATGAAAAAAATTATGAAAGGAGCAAATGTTGCTGATATGATAAAAATTCAGGTAGCTAAAGATTATCCTATTCGCGCTGAGTTTGTACAAAAAGATAAGGTACAACTCACCTTTGTATTAGCTCCACGAGTTGATAATGATTAATTTTTTATGTATTAATTTTATGCATATTTAATACCATAATATAAAAAAAATTAATATATTTGTTTTTTAATAATATCTTTAGTTTTATGTATAAACAATATTGCCTGCATTCTCAAATGCTCAACTTCTTTTTTATCAAATTTTGTTTTAGTTGAGTATGTTGCATCTTCCCTTTTATTTTTGGTTTGAACATAAAACAATATATCTTCATATTCTAGAAAATGTGTAAATATTTCAATATCCTCTATGGTTAATTCTTTTTTATAAAATTCTTTAATTATAATACATAATGTTGCAAAATGATTTTTTGATGTATATCCTTTTGTTTGAATTAATGCAAGAGCTATATGGTAACAAGAATAATAACATCCCGTTAATGCCCAATCAAAATATTTCTTATCAAAAACGTCTGCAACAAATCTAAGATTATGCTCAGCTTTCAAAATATGTCCTGCTATTTCTTGCCTATCAACATGTTGCCTAAATAGTAATTTTCTCTGCAATAAATCTAATATCTTTTCTTCCAAAATATCTGGATTGTGTATGAGCTTTTGAATATCATATTCTTTCATTATAAAGCACCTCATAAAATTGAATATGATTTAGTAATGGATATCCATAATTAAGTGCAGATTGAACGACCTTATCTTCTTTCATTTTTAGTTCAGTTAAAAAATCTGAGTATGTTATCTGAAAAGTGCTTATACTTATGCCAGCAAGTGCATAAACCTCTTGTTCTGCTTTTTTTGTTGCTATCTTATTATTGGTAATCAATAAGATATCAATATCTGAATACTGTTTATATGTTTGCTTCGCTGTAGAACCAAATAATATTGCAAATATTGGTTTTTCACAAAGAGTATTTAAATAAATATTAATAGCATTTTTTCTGATACTTGGAAGCTTATCTAATTTTTCAAGATCAAATGCTTGAAAAATAAAATACACTTTTGTTCCTCTTTTAATAGAGTATTTTTTTAAATTCCCATCTTTTTGTGATTGTAAAACATCATCATGTTCAAGGGCATTAAGAAATCTATATGCACTAGGTTCAAACAATTGTGTTTGCCTTGCTATTTCTCTTAAATGAAGCTTTACAAGCTTATCTTCGTAAAATAGTTGCATAATTTTTGCATACCCTACTTTTAATACTGTTAACATTTTTATAACATATGTTATAATAATATTAACATATTTAAATGTTTTGCATTAACTTGTGAAAAATATTGTCATTCTATGTACAAAAACTTAATATAACATATATAAGAACCCATAAAACACACTAATCCCCCTCAAAAACGCGATGCTGGTAATAACGCATGAAACATGTCTAAATAATCCTCTAATAAACGCGTAATTAAAAAATGCTCTTTCACATAATAATGTCCAGCTATCCCCATTTCTTTTGCTTTTTGCTTGTGTCGTAACAAATAACGAACTTTACGCACAGCCTCATCAACATTATCAACCAAATACCCTGTTTTTCCATGTACAATTTGTTGAGGAATGCCACCAACTTTCGTTGCCACCACAGGTGTTTTTTTCCACAAACTTTCAGCAACCGTTAAACCAAACCCTTCTCGTTTAGACAACTGTAAAACAACAGACGCTTTTTGTTGCAACGCATTAACTAAGTGATCATTATTTTCTGTTAAAACTGTTACATTACTAAATTGTTTTGTTTTTTGTAAAAAATCTTCAAACAATTTTGGCCCCTCCGGATCATCTGAAGCCATATTTCCAATACAAACTAATTGACAATCTTGTTGTACCTGTTCATACACACGCAATACATCATCATATCCTTTCCAAGGATCAAAACGTGAAACTTGCAACAAAATTGGTTTATTAGTCAAAATACCATGTTGTTGCAATATACGTTGTGCATCGATAGGTTTATTTTTTTCACTTCTAGGATCTATAGCCGGATACACAATGCGAGTGGGCACCTTTATTTCTTTTTTTTTATATGCTTCACTAGAAACAATAACACCATCGTATTGATTAATATACTGTTTCAAATACGAAAAAACTGGTTTGTGAGCATGTGTAATATCAATATGACATCTCCATAACCACTTAGCATGATGACTATAATGCTGAATCATAGCAAGTGGCTGTGGATCATGAATAATAACAATATCATGATGAGTATCCAAATGATGTAAGAACGCATTACGCGAAGTGAATGTTTGATATACCTCTTTTTTTTCTTTAGTAAACGACCATGATTGTCCCTGCAATGCATTATGTATCCCTTTAGTTACATCAAAAAAAGCTCTATCACCAAACATAACACGCCAACCTGTCGTAATTCCTACATCATGCATCAAAAAAACAAGCGTATGTAGCATTTCAGCAACTCCTCCACCTAATGCTGTTGCATTCACATGTACCACATGTTTGCCTTCAAGAGATTTTGCTTTGTTTCGTATACGATTAACTGCTTGTTTTCCAATAATAGACTGATAATCAACTAAACGAGGAAACATACCTACATATAGAAAATCATCATATTTAAAGGTAACTTTTTAAAGATTAAATATAATTATAAAGCTAATACGTAATGTAAAACAACATTACAGGTGATACTATGGGACAAAATGATAAATTAGTTAGCGCATTAAGCTATATCTTGGTTGGCATTATTTGGTATTTTGCTGATGCTAAGGTACAAAACACGACAACAAGATTTCATGTAAAACAAGGTCTTAATTTACTCATTATTTCACTTGTAGGACATTTTATATTAGGCATTATACCTATTTTGGGATGGATAATACTTCCTTTCTTCTCATTAGCAATCTTTATACTATGGATAATAGGATTAGTAAACGCTTTGAATGGTAAACAAAATGAAATACCTCTTATAGGAGTTTTAGCTGACAAATACCTTAAATTTTAAAGCTAATTGTTTAACTTTTTCTTTTATTTCTTTTTGCAACACTTCATTGGTGGCATCCTTTAATAATTGAGCAATCCACAACCCTATCAATTTCATTTCTTCTTGCCCCATACCGCGAGTAGTAAGCGAGGGAGTACCAATACGTAAACCTGAAGGATTAAATGCAGAACCTGGATCTTGAGGAACCGTATTTTTATTAGCATACATCCCCACACTATCTAGCAACGCCTCTGCTTGCTTTCCTGATACTCCTAAACGTTGTAAATCTAAAAGTAACATATGATTTTGTGTACCCTGTGTTACCACATCCAAACCTTGCTCCATAAGTGTTTGAGCTAACACCTGTGCATTAACAATAACTTGCTGTTGATACACTTTAAAACTTGGTTGCATAGCTTCTAAAAAAGCAACAGCTTTAGCTGCAATAATATGCTCTAAAGGACCACCTTGTAAACAAGGAAATACTGCTTTATCTATTGCTTGAGCAAATTCTTGTTTACACAAAATCAAACCACCGCGTGGACCACGCAACGTTTTATGTGTGGTAGTAGTTACAATATCACAATACGGAAAAGGAGAAGGGTGTAATCCTGTAACGACAAGACCAGCAATATGAGCAATGTCTGCCATTAACACTGCACCAACCTCATCAGCAATTGCTTTAAACGCCTTAAAATCAAGCTGACGTGAATATGCAGTAATACCAGCAACAAGTAACTTAGGTTTATGTTCTAAAGCTAACTCACGTACTTGTTTCATATCAATATAACCTTGTGCATCTACTCCATACTGCACAAAATGAAACATTTTTCCAGACACATTCACCTTATGTCCATGTGTCAAATGTCCACCATGATCTAAACGTAATCCTAAAGCAACATCACCAGGTTGCAACACAGCTAAATACGCAGCCAAATTAGCATTTGCTCCACTATGCGGTTGCACATTAGCATGCTGAGCATTAAATAATGTTTTTGCTCTATCAATAGCGAGTTGTTCAATAATATCAATATATTGATTACCACCATAATAACGTTTTTTGGGATACCCTTCTGCATATTTGTTTGTTAACACCGTTCCCATCGTTTGCAACACAGCAGGTGACACAATATTTTCAGAAGGAATTAATTCTAAACCCTCGTGTTGACGTTGTTCTTCTAAACAAATTGCTTCATACACTTGTGGATCTTGTTGTTGTACATTCATCATAATTACCTCTACACAGCCATACGAGCTTTAATAGGAGGGTGTGGCTCATACCCTTCTAATACAAAATCATCTTTAGTTAATTCTAGTATTGGTTTTTTAGCAATACCTAACGTTGGTAATGCCTTACATGTTCTAGATAATTGTTGCAATATAACAGGAACATGATCTTGTCCTTCACCAGATATCGTTTGAGGTGGAGCAGTTTGTTCAATCCATTGAGCAATATTGTTATACTCTTCTTGTTGAGCTACTGCCAATAATTTTTGTTGTAACACACTAAAATTATCTTTATACCAAAGTCCACGATCATCTTCTCCACAATATATGTGAGCATCACCAAACGAATGAATAAACAAACCTGGAATCATACCAACGTGTTGAGCAATAATGTGTAATAATAAAGAATAACTAACCGTATTAAAAGGCACACCCAAAAAAATGTCAGCAGATCTCTGATGTAATTTAATATCTAACCGTTTTCCTTTTGGAGTATCAATAACATTAAACTGGAACAAACTATGACACGGGGGTAAAGCCATATCTTTAATCTCTGCAGGATTCCAAGCACTCACTATTAACCTACGAGAAAAAGGATGTTGTCCTAACATATCCAATACATCTTTAATCTGATCTATGGTACCGTTTGCAGTTTCCCAACATCTCCACTGCTTACCATACACAGGGCCTAAATCTCCATATACACGCGCAAAATCTACATCTGTTTTTACCTTATAAATATACTCTTTTTTTTGTAATTCCCACTGCTCACTACCTGGCTTTAAAGACAATCCTTTTTTTTTTACATACGCATCAAAAGCATTATCATCCCATATATGAATATCGTGATCAAGTAAATACGAAATATTAGTATCTCCTCGCAAAAACCACAACAGTTCACCAGCTATGGTTTTAATACCCATTTTTTTAGTAGTGTGTATAGGAAAACCTTCTTGCATATCAAAAATCATTTGTGGACCAAATAATGATATGCTATAACTATTTGTTCTATTGGGCTTAAAACCACTATATGGACTGGTGAAAATTTGTTTAACTAATGCATGATATTGTTTAACCATAATAACTCTCCCCTATAAGAAACAAATAAAAAATAGCTTATAAACATACCTATACTCAAGACTTTATTTTTATATAGGTACAAAAACTATATTCTTCAAAATTCTCCTGTTCAGTACATAGCCACTCCCTACCAATAGTTGGAAAATATGTGTCCCCCTCAACTTGACGATGTACATGAGTAATATGCATACGCTCAGCTAACGGCATAAAGGCTTGATAAATACCTTGACCACCAATAATCCAGTATTCGCTACGAGCTGACAATAAAAATGCATCAATACTCGAATATATATCTACTTGTGGAATGGGCAATAAAGTAGAAGAAATAACAACATGTTTTCTATCTGGGAGTAATCCAGGTAAACTTTCAAACGTTTTTTTACCCATAACAATTGTTTTTCCCATCGTCAAGGATTTAAAATGCTTAAAATCTTGAGGTATATGCCAAGGAATACCTCCCTTATAGCCTATAACACCATTACGTGCAACTGCACTAATAATAACAAATTTTGGATGCATAGCATATAAAATAACCTTAGGATATAAAAAGATATAGAAAAAATTGTAGATATTACACCTAATATATATATGTTACACCATACAATATAACAACCAAACACTATAAAAACCACACCACACCACACACCTATATGCAACACTCCTATTTTATACGACAACATATGCTTATTGGCCAACAAGGACAACAAAAACTAAGCACAACAACAGTTGCCATTATTGGTTTAGGTGCCATTGGTTGCATCAATGCACAATTACTTGCACGCAGTGGCATACATAACTTTATTCTTGTTGATAACGACACCATACAACCACAAAACATTCATCGTCAACTCTTATACACACACGATGATATTGGTCAAAAAAAAATAGAAAAAGCAAAAGCATATCTTGAACGTATTTTTCCTCATATTACATGTACTATACATGATTGTCTACTTGATGAATCTCACACTCACCTTCTCAAACAAGCCAACCTTATTATTGATGGAACAGACACCATGCAAGCACGTCATCATATTGAATATTGTGCAAAACAACTCAACATTCCTTGGATCTTTGGTGCAGCAGCAGGCACACAAGCTATGTGTATTCCTTTTAGTCAAACACTTACTTTACAACAGGTATTTAGTCATGTACACAAAACAGAAAACTGTCATCATCGCGGTATATTAAACACTACCATTAGTATGCTTGGAGCAATACAAAGTCAACTTACGCTAGATTATTTTGTCAAAAATGAATTACCTCAAAAAATATATACCATTCAACAACTACACATTACAACTATTAACATCTAAAAATTGTTCTTTACTCACCATATTATGTACACCATACACCTGCAAAGGTCTATACATCTGTGCATACTTCACTGCACTTTGTCTATTCACAAACACACACTCACACCAATAATAATGTCCATACAATTCATATTGAGCAACAACAAAAGGATGATCACATTTCTTGTTACATACCCAAAACACATGATAACCATCTGGTGTACGTAAAACATAAGGAGTAAACAGAGTACTACACGTTTTTAAATAATCAAATAACGTACTTTTGGGCACACCAACAATATCAGAAAGTGTACGTATACTAATAGGATAATACGTTCGAAACACTACACATATTGCATATAGTAATGATTGCATACAGTAAGAATACGACACCTCTTTAAATATACTTTTAGAACTTTTTTGAAACTTTTACAAGAAGACCGAAAAAAACAAACAAACCAATAAGTGTCCACAAAAACACACCTAACTGCCACAATGGTTGTCCATAAATAATAGCTTGTCTTACCACATCAACACTTGCTAAAAAAGGAGTGTATACAATATATGCTTGTACCATATCTGGTAAACTTTCTCGCGGTAAAAATAAATCAGAAAATAACATAAAAACGGTTCCTAAACTTAATGCTCCCAATAAAGCAGTTTGTTCCTGACCAAAAAATTTACCCACTAAAATACCAAGCATAACAAAAAGTAAAACGACAAATAACAAAATAATAATAGTGGTAAGCACATTAGCAAGTAAATCAACACCAAACCCAAAATGAGCAATAGCAAGCACAATAATAACTTGAGCCATAACCACAAAACTAACAGCTAAAATTGCTCCTACATCAATAAGAAAAATTGAAATAGGTGCTAAATATAAACGCAAATACGATACTGATTTTTTTTCCATTAACGCAACAAGTGCCCCTAACAACAATGCAGTAAAACTAATAACAACAACCAACAGCGTTGGAAAAATATAATTAAAACGAGTAACATTCTGTACAATAGTATGTGTTTGTACCTCTATAGGTCTACTAATACTTTGTGCATCTAACACATCTATATCCATAAACGTGCCATATACTCCTTGTAATGTAATTTGCATCTCATTTTTTTGAGTATGTAAACGTTGTAGCTGTTCAGTTTGCTTACCAACTCCTTGTTGTACTGCTTGCTTTTGTGTACTTGCTGTATCTAATTGCGTAAATAAGGATTGCAATTGTTGTTCTAAAAATTGTACTTGCGTTCGTAAAAGTTCTTGTTGTGAAGAAACATTTCCTCTATATTGTTCAATATTTTTAGTAATTTCTTCGTTTTGCTCTTTGATACCTTGAGCTTGTTGTGTTAATGATTCACTTACATTTTGAGCAATAACACTACTCAAAAAACTCTCAAACCGACCAACTAACGTATTGACTTCTGATTGTACATTATTAGTATATGCATCAATACCAATAGATGCTTGCATAATAGGTTGCGGACTTAATTTATTTTTATCAACACTCACATCTAAACCTGCAACTGCTTGTTCCACTGAAGCTCGCGTTTCTTGCAATGCAAGTAATGTTTGCTGTAAAGACGCTAAAGTAATAGTATCCACTTCATATAAAGTTGCCATAGATTGCTCAATACTAATAACTAATATTTCAGTTAAATCCTCAGTAATAGCCAAGCCTTGAGTAGAAAACACTTGCAACAAACTATGTGTAACCATATCAACTATAGCAGTTTTAGAGGTATCTACATACAAGCTAATAGTATTAGTACGTTGCGCCTCTACACTAAAGTCTTGAGGAAACGTAATACATGCATGCGTAATACCAATTTGTGTGTGTGCTTGACAAGCATCAACATGACTATAAAATGTTAAATGATATTGTTGCTGTAAAGCATCAATAAATTGTTGAGACAATTCAGTAGATTCTTGTTGATACACTCCTAAATGTAAAGCTAATGGATCACTATTATTAAACGCAATACCAGCTAAAATAAATACTAATAGGGGTGCAAAGAGTATTAAAAAAACTGCACTTTTTGACCGAAATAAAATCTTAAGATTTTTTAAAATGATGTTTACTATGTGCATGAATCAACTCCTCATAAGCATGGTGTATTGACGATTTTACGACATGTAAAGACAAAATCGTATCTTTTTGTTTGTTAGCTATTTTCAAAACCTCTTGCATCGTTTTTTGTATATGTTTGGTAGCTATATGATATTCATATCCTTTTTGTTTTCCTTCTAATGATGTATAGGCATCATACACTCCTTTAAGTGTGTGTAACACAATAGTATCATATTGGTGTACTGATAATTGAGCAGGAGTTCCCTTATATGCTATGGTTTTATCTTTAATAACAAACATAATGTCTGAAAGTTCCATTAACTCATCTACAAAATGTGAAGATATAAGTACAGTAGTTCCCTTACTATTAATATCTTTAATTAACGTCCAAATTTGTTCTCGCATACTAATATCTAAATTTGCTGTTGGCTCATCTAATATAAGTAAAGATGGATTATGCATCAGAGCACAAGCAATATCTAAGCGCTTTAACATTCCACCTGATAATTGCTCAGCTAAAAAATGTCTATACGCATGTAATCCCACTAAATGTAATAAAATGGTTGCATTTTTTGCTAAACTTTTTGGTGTTAAATTATAAAATCCTCCAAACAATGCAAGGTTTTCTTGTACACTTAACTTAGGATAAATAGAGGGTTGTTGTGCAGAAAATCCTATATCATGTTTTTTTTGTTGAGGTGGTTTTCCATCTAACAAAATAGTTCCACTACTACTTGCAACATAGCCAATAATCATATGCAACAATGTTGTTTTTCCACATCCAGAAGCACCTGCTATACTTGCAATTTTTCCTTTAGGAATGTCAATACTTAATGGACGTAATACTTCATAGGTACCATATCGCTTTGATACGTTATCAACTGTAACATGCATAGGTAATTATAAGTAAGCAACCTTTTAAAACGTACGTTTTCACTCAAAAATGAATAACAATATTTAAAGACTGCAAAACGTATAAACTTGTATGAAGCATCATTATTATCCATTATCTAACAAATTTACACTTATTTCCCTTATTGCGCTTATTATTGCTATTTGGACAACGTTATTTGATGCTATTCCTAGTGAAATTGGGGGTTCTGCATTAGGGTTTGCCTGTATTGTATTGCTTATTATCTTTGTTATTGCATCTATGGTGTCTGCAATACCTGAAGATTTATAGAACACAGAGTTCTTTTATATGAGCATATATCTTTTGATATTGTGTAAGCCATTTAGCTACATATGCTTGCGCAATCTGATGTCCATAATATTTATGACCATTTCTTATTTTTCTCAATTCATCTAACATATCAACATATATGGGTAATAATCCTAAATGTTTAATATAAGAAATCTCTGCTTCATGGCTTAAAGTCTTATATCCTTCTTTATACATTTTAGAACGAATTAATTGAAAAAAACAATCATACAACTGATCAATAAAAAGATGCGTAGTTGATTCATTGACTTCTATATGAGTAACTAAAAGAGCAATACCTTGAAGTTTTTTTTCACTTTGTGCAAGTAAACTAGAAGCATGTATTGCATTAGGAGTTATTTTTCTTATCAATCCTTCTTTTCTTAACACTACAAATGATTTCAAAACACAAACCCTCCCTGCACACAAAAACCTCCTATAATACTAGACAATAAATGAGCATGAATATCTTGTTGATGCATAAAGAGGTGAAATGAAATGCGCCTATAAAGTTTTTTCTCATACTTGTCCACTGGAATTTCTTGAGTGCTTCCAATAACACAAATATCAATATCTGAACTTGAAATATCTTCTCCTTTGCTATAACTACCAAAAATATATATGGTACATCCTGCATATTCCCTCCCCAAATATGTTAGTAAACCTGATGCATATAAACAGTACATATTATATAAACGCTTTTCATGAACAGGAAACTGATCACTCAATGTATAAAATGTCATAGAATATTCATGTTTAAGAGTAATATA
>JBLKON010000010.1:0-13759 GCA_047602725.1 Candidatus Woesearchaeota archaeon | reverse complement strand
GTTTTATTGGTAAAAGTCTTTAATGATATCTTGAATGGGTATTTCTTGTACATGAAATTCATTAGTAGGAAGTTTGGCAATTGCTTGTTTTAATTTGGACTTTGCAACTTTTTTGGTAATCATCTTGTTATGATGTACATACGTAATACGTACATGTTCAGGACGTATATCTTTAGTTAATCCATCATAAACAATACTTCCTTTATTCATAATAATGACGCGTTTACATAAGGTTTCTATTTCATGTAAATCATGACTGGTTAGTAAAATGGTGACATCTAACGATTTTAATAGCGAAATAAAAGAAAGTTTAGCTATAATATCCATACCAATAGTAGGTTCATCTAAAAAAAGAATACGTGGTTTATGTAAGATATTACCAATTAATTCAGATTTCATTTGTTGTCCTAAAGAAAGTTTTCTAAAAGGTTGATGTAAAAAGTCTTGTATAGGAATATGATGTGCTAACTCATCAATACGCTCATGTACTTGTTGTGTAGATAGTCCATACAAAGAGCCAATAAGTTCTAAGTTATCTAGCACACTAAGTTCTGGCCACAAACTTTTTTTTTGCCCAAACACGGCACCTATATGATGCAAATACGCTTTACGTTGTGTGTGTGGATTGTATCCTAAAACAGACACACTTCCTTGAGTTGGATGTAAAATACCACAAAGCATTTTGATAGTTGTTGTTTTTCCTGCACCATTAGGTCCAATAAAACCAATAATTTCTTTTTTATCTATATCAAATGAAATATCATTGACTGCATGAATTTGTTTTTTTTGTGGAGCAAAAATATTTTTGAGTATTCCTGCCTGCATAGTCACTGTATATGTTTTACTAAGGTGTTGTATATGTATCATATTCCTGCGCTCCTGTATCGTTTAATGCCTAAGGTAAATAGTGTATAGGCAAGCACTACACTTCCTATAACAAAGGTAAAATAATAAAAAGCTACCATGGGATGTTGCATAGCAAAAATAGGACCAAAACTCATAAGTGCTCCAGGTAACACTAAAAACGTAATTATTTTAATATAAAAAGGAGTCATATAGGTGGGATAAAACATAAACGTGATAATAGTATCCCAAAAGGCAATAGGTTTGTTGGTATCTATAAAAAAAGGAAGTGTATTACATATTAATACCACACAGTGCAATAAAATAGCGCTGCATAAGCTATAAAATAAGACAATGGGGATATCTTGAGGGGGAATTAATAATAAAAATATAATAACAGTAATAATTTCTCCTAACGCATAAGGATTCAGTTCATATACCAAAATATGTTTGTAAATGCTAACAGGACGAATCAGAAGTGTATCTAAATGGCCATTAATAATAAGTTTTTGTAAATGAACAATACCTCTAAAAAAGACTAATCCAAATACATAAGCACAGTTAGCAATAGTAAAAGCCATAATAGCTTGTTGTGTAGTAATCAACCCAAAACCATTGGTTTGGTGAGTAATGTACAACAAAGAAAACATAAAAGTCAAATTGCTTACAACCATAAAAAGAGTAGCAAACATAACATTAGCTCTAAATTTACTGCTAGCCTTAAGGCTTTTATAGATAAAAGTCCCTATCATCCGCCATGCACCTGTATATATCGTTTAGTGACGTGATAAAGGGTAAAAGTTGCTATAAACATACCACCTACATACGTTGCTGCAAGTAGTGCAAATTGCATATCACCACTAATAATCATATGTAAAGGATGATAATACAAAAAAGAGGTCGGCAAATATAAAAAAACAGAAGGATACATACTAACAGGTACTAATCCTCCTCCTGCAAAAAAAGCTACCATAAAAATAATATGAGCTAATTGATCAATACGTTCAAACACAAAAGAGAGTAAACAAAAAAAAGCATGTACACAATAGATGTAAAACAAAGCAATGGGAATAATAATAAGAGCGCGTAGTAGTATCATAAGATGTATAGACAAATCAAAAAAGAGTATACTTACTATGATATACAAAGCTAATGTAGTGAGTGCTCTATAGATAAGTGTACTAAGGTTGTGCCATAGGTAAAAAATAATATAGGTGTATGGTCTGAGTAAATGAGGTACTATGTTTCCTGCAACAACCATATCGCCAAAATCTCTAGCCATATTATTGCGTGTAAAAAACAAAAGAAATCCAACACCAAATATATAATAGTATAAGAGTTGTTGCTGTGTGTAAATGTCTAATGTTGCATTTGCATATAAGCCTACTACAAAGCTAGTAATACCTTGTAAAAAGATTTGTATATTACTTAATATAAGTTCAAGCACATATTGTGTTTGTGCATTCCAAGATTTTTTGAATAAGGTGGTGATGTACATATCACCTATATGTATTGATTTTATAGTATATAAATGTTTGGTGAGTATTTTTGGAAAAAAAGTGTTGAAAACTTGATATTATACTTTACATCCCAACATTTATAAAAAACTATTACATTATCACTTGTATGTTATTTATTTTACCTGATGCAAAACGTAAAATACCTGGTGGAATACCAAACGTACAAGAAACCAAACCGATACATCATGATACTGATTGTTCTTTACTCCTGCCAGCTATAGAGCGTTTTAGTGGAGTTGTGTACAAAGCACTTGACTATGCAAGTTTACCGCAAACAAGTAAAACGTATATTGCACAACACGTTGCTATTATGACAGGTGGTTTTGGATTAGTAAAAGCAAACCAACTCATTGGTACCTATGGTATAGAAATATCAAAAACTCATAAGATGTTTAAAACCGGTATTAAAGATCAATTTGTTGTTGACTTGTTGCCACAAGCACACAAAAAAGCACTTTATTATCATGACGGTATACGTGTTGAGTTTATTATTCAAAAAGGCACAAAAAAAATGCCAGCAGGACATCAAGGAAAATGGATAAAAGGACGATTTATGCGTTTTTGTGCAGTGCAAAACGTACAAAACGTACAAGAGATGCTTGCTTTTAGTGAAGATGGATATCAAGCACAACAGGTAAATAAACATCTCATTACATATACTAAACAGATAGCTTCTTAAAAAAAGATACGGGCTTTTTTTTTGTATTGTTCATACGCAACATTTCTTTCATATTTTTTTTCTAACAAAGGAATAGATACAAAACGTAATAATAATGTAATAGCTACAGGACTAATAATCGTCCACCAACCTAGTGGTAATGCTGTAAGCCAAATACCCCACCACATAAGTGATTCACCTACATAATTAGGATGACGCCATGTTTTCCATAACCCTTTTTGTAAAATACCATGACCATGTTTTTTATGATCACGCAATTGTGTATCAGCAAGTACTTCTATACCAAAACCAACTATCCACACGAGTACACCTAATACGTACCACACAGAAAAACTGACAAACAACAATGGAGTTGCCATAACTACAGCAAGTAAAAACTGAAACGTATAAACGCGAAATAAGCCATCAAAAAAAGGATATCTCCATTTTTTTTTCATAGCTTCATATCTAAAATCTTCTTGCCCCCATGTTTTTCGTTGTGCAATATGTACAGTCAAGCGTGTTGCCCACACCAAAAGTAAAAGCAATACACCTAAAAGTGCTACTGAAGGAGTAAACACATAGATAACGCCACCTAAAAAAAGAAATAAAGGTCCCCATAACAAATCAATAATACTTACATCATTATACTTGTACGCAATGATATACCATAGAATAACGACTGTATAGACACTTGCTAATGCATACCACAGTTCCATAGGTACGCAAAAAAGAAGTGTATTTATAAAAACTATGCAATATACAGTATTATGATTACTCCTTATGGGAAAAAAGTTAAGTATCCTACGTTTGTAAACGTATTACAACAAGCATTTGAGACGTATGACAATATTCCTCTTATTACCTTGTTACAATTGCAAGGAGATACTCCTTTTAAAATATTGATTGCAACAATACTTTCTGCACGAACAAAGGATCAAACAACAGCTCAAGCAGTACAAAATTTGTTTGCTGTCA
The DNA here is from genome assembly GCA_047602725.1 of Candidatus Woesearchaeota archaeon. Taxonomy (GTDB): domain Archaea; phylum Nanobdellota; class Nanobdellia; order Woesearchaeales; family DATGWN01; genus JBLKON01. The sequence continues at coordinate 9,760 of JBLKON010000010.1, read as the reverse complement.
TACAAACACCTCAACAACTTGCACGCTTGGATATTACAACCATTGCACAACTTATTTACCCTGTTGGTTTTTTTCAAACCAAAGCAAAACATATCAAAGCATGTGCCCAACAGCTAGTAGATACACATGATGGAGAGGTTCCTCAAGATATTGATACCCTTGTTACGTTACCAGGTGTAGGAAGAAAAACAGCAAATTTAGTGGTTGCCGAAGCGTTTGATAAACATGGTCTATGTGTAGATACCCATGTGCATCGTATTAGTAATCGTTTAGGTATCATACGTACGCAAACACCTTTGCAAACAGAAATGACGTTACGCTCTTTGTTACCCAGCACCGTATGGAAACGATATACTATGTATCTTGTTGCGCATGGACAAAAGGTGTGTACACCAATTTCACCAAAATGTAGCGAGTGTCGCATAAAAACATATTGCAAACAAAAAGGAGTTGAGAGTCATCGATAACATTACTACGGTGAGTTTACTTATAGTAAACAATAATCAAGAAGTACTTTTGCAAATGCGTGACAATATACCACATATTTTGTTTCCCAATATGTTTTCAACCTTTGGTGGACGTATAGAACAAGGTGAAACACCCCAGCAAGCTATACTACGAGAAATAGAAGAAGAGTTAGCGTTGTGCATTCAAGAGCCAGAGTTATATAAGGTATTACACTACAACATGCATGACATACATTTTACAGATTATATTTTTGTACTCTATGAACATCTAAGCATTCTCAAAGTATATGAAGGGCAATATGCACAATATGTAAGTAAACAAGAGATAGGCACACTACCTATAACACCTCATGTGTACACAGTATTGAAAGAATTTTTCAAAGAAAAACCAAAAATAATATAAATGATGTAGTATTTAACATAGATACAATAAAACATTAGGTACAAATGGAAATAGACCCAATAACAGGATTGCCAAAAGCGCTAGGATCGTTCCAAGAGATTTCTAAAGAATCGCAGCAAATTAAGATAAGTACCATCAAAAAAAAGTTCGGTAAAAAATATACCGTTATTGAAGGGCTTACTGAAAAAGAAAGTGGAAAGGAATTAGCCAAAACACTAAAAAATAAATTTGCTTGTGGTGGAACGTATAAAGATGGTCTCATTGAATTGCAAGGAGATTATACATCTAAAATAAAAGATGTGTTAGCGAATCTTGGTTATGATGTAGAAAATATATACATCAAAGCGTAATATTTTTAATCTTTTTTTTCTAAAAAAACCCGTATGTACTGTAAACAGCTCACCAGGTGTCCATATTGTGGAAGTCAAAAGGGAATAGTGTGGGTGCATGGTCATGGACAGTGTGCACAATGTCATACTAATATTGATGAGTGTTGTAGAGGAGAATAAAAAAAATTAATCTTTAAGCTGAGCGTCATACACACCAGCATTAACATCAGCAATTGCTTTGGTACCTTTTTTTCCATCAATAGAAATACCCATAGAATTACATGTTCCCATAATTTCTTTCACTTTTTGTTTGATGTTTTTACCCAACAAATCGTCGTATTTCATTTTTGCAACTTTAATTGCTTGATCAATAGTAATATCAGCAACCGTTGTGCTATTAGGAGTACCTGAACCTTTTTGGATACCAGATTCTTTTTTAAGTAAAGAAGAAGCTGGAGGAGTACCAATGGTAATCTCAAATTCTTTAGTTTTGCTGTCAACAGTTACTTTTACTGGTACTTGCATACCCGCAAATGAAGCTGTTTTTTCGTTGATTTTTGCAACAACTTGCCCGATATTTACTCCTAAAGGACCTAATGCTGGACCTAAGGGAGGTGCTGCTGTTGCTTTTCCACCTTGTATTAATACATCTACTGCTTGTTTTGCCATGTTTTCACCTGGATTCCTTCTAGCGTACTAGAAAGCGACCAATGTGAAGAAATGTCTTATGATTTATAAAGATAATTGAATGGTTTTGTATGGGTATCTATATATTTTTTATATAAAAAATAAATAAGGTATGAACAAAACTTTTTAAAACTCACCTGCTTATAATTTGGTATGAAAGATATTTCACTCTTAACACTCATTGTAAGTGTCGGTTCTGGTATAGTGTTATCATTAGCTTGGAATACGGTATATGGTATGTTATTAGGATTAGCTTTAATTGTGTATGGTATTGTAGTATATGCACATCAATTTGCATTAGACACTAACTATGCTCAAGCGGTAAAAAAAACAGGTAGCGCTGAACAGTTACACAATTGGATCAAATAGTTTTCTTAGTATGGTAATAAATCCAGTATGACCAATTTCATCTTTGAGAGGGCGAGCTTTACGTTCTCCTAGTAACCAAGTACGCTCTATAAGTTCAGTGGTATGTACCACACTAAATCCATGCTCTTGAGCTTGTATAACACATTGTTGAGCTTGCGTAATGTGAGGAGTATAACAGACACAAAAACTTCCTATACGCATTTTTTTGGTATGACTAAATACTTGCCAAGGTTCAGGTACATCTAACGTAAGAATATCAGGAGTCGCAGGAAGTCCGCTGTAAATGTCATGATGCTTAATAACAACATTACGTAAACCTAAACGTTCCACATTTTTATGTACAAGAGCCAAATGTTTTTCGTTAATATCACAACTATACACTTTTTTGGCATAATGTGCCAAGTAACATGTTAGCCAGCCACTACCTGCACCTGCATCAACAATAGTATGTGTTTTAGTTATACCGCAGTGTGCTAAAATATATCCGGCATCTTTAGGTAAGATAACTTGTGCACCACGTTGTAAATGAATAATAGCGTCATGAATACTTGGAGTAATACAACAAAAAGCACGTTGTTTTTCATTAACAAAAGAGGTTTGTTGTAAGTGTTCTTTACTTACTTTTCCATATTGGGTATAAAAGTCTTTATGTTCGTCTATAATAAGCCATTGTTTTTTGGTTTGTATATCAATAAGTAATTTCATCGTTTTAACATCTCATAAATGATATAGAGAGGCCACTCTAATTGCAGTAAATGATCTTTAATCATTTGTTGCGTGTATCCTTTGACTTTCCACATATGTACTTGTTGTGCTAAATCTTGTAGTGCTTCTAAAAATGCTTGCGCATATTGTTTGTCATGTTCAGTCCATGGTTGTTGAGCAATAGCATCTTGTACACCTAATGATTTTGTAAAAAATTGTGTAGCAACAAATTCTTGCAATACATCTTTGGGTTTGTTTTGTACGGGTTCTACATCAAGTTTTTTATGCGACTCCCTTCCTAAGATGCGATCAAACTCTTCTTGTATCGTTTGTTGTTTCCATCCTATACCTAGTAATGCATCAGTAATATGCGGTTCACTAAAACCTTTATTTAATTCTTTACGAATATATATTTCAATACTAGACATACCAGGGCTAATAGGATATAATTCTGGTGGCTTTGGTTTTTGCATAACAACATAGGTTCCCACTGTACCACTGAGTACAACGACAAGTACTCCTGCCATAAGTATCCAAGTCAACCAAGATGATTGAGGAGGAAGTGGTGTGTGTTGAGTTTCTGTTGATGGTTGTGTAGGAATGGTTGGAGTCTCACAGGGAGCACAGGGACCACCACAATCAATACCTTGTTCTCCTTGATTTTGTATGCCATCATAACAGGTAGGCTGAGGAGGGGGAGCTACAATATTTCCTGTCAAAGGTGAACTGGGAGGAGTTTGTTGTTTAGTTGCAATAGCAAACACCGATAAACCAGGTGAAGTTGCTTGATAATAATTAAATTGTGCATCACTGCTTATGAGTCGAGTAGGTAGTTCATTCCAGGTAGTAGTATAGCGTAGTATTATAGGTTGTTGTACATGTTTAGGTACTCTAAAGGTGATAAGTGCTTGAGTGACGTCAGTATTGGATAAAGGATTATGTTGTATTCTTGCATATGCATGAACAGTATAGCCAATAGGTGTTGGAACATCAAATGGTTTACCAGGAGTAATAATCATGTTAATACTGCGCACTTCTTTGCTAAGTTGTGCAAATATATGTGATATGGGTATTTGTGTGTTATATATAGGCATATCAATAGGTTGTTGAGGATTTGCTAGAGCAATAGTTTGGCGTAACACTGTTGTGCTTCCTATACTGCCGCCACCGCCACCAGTTCGTTGTGGTGGTGTGTTATCATGATGTTCATCATGTGGTGAACTAGATGTTCCCACACAACTATTTGAAGGAATCAAAATATAGTTTGATGCTTGATTACAACTCGGTTGTGTGTTGGTAATAGTGATATTGAGTGTTGTTGTGTTTATACCACCAAAATTATCTTGTAGCGTAATATTTAGTTGATATGTTCCTGGATTTCCAGAGATGCGCAGTTGATTGTTGGTTATGGAACGTAATAATTGCCCACCTAAAACAGCATGGGTAATGCTTAACTGATTACCATCTGGATTCACTATGTAAGGTGCTAAGTTTAATGTAGCACCACTTTGAATACCAGTATGTGCAAAAGACCAGGAAATGTTTTTTGTTATATTCAGGTAAGCTGGCCTGTTTACTACCGTAATGTTTTGTTTGGGAGTGGTATTCATATTATTAGCTTGATCTTTGGCTACCCATTGCCACTCAATGGTATAATTGTTTGTCCAATTTTTGGTGATACTTTTAAGCCATGCACTAGGTATATGAACAGTAGCATTAGTTTGTTTTGCATTTGCATCATGAATAATTGCAGGAAGTTTGCTTATATTTTGGTACATAGGAGTATTTGAACTGTTATATAGAGTTATATTGAGATATACCTCTTTAAGTGCTTCATTTTCTGTAATATTAGCAGTAAATACGAGGTTATCTGTTCGGTTGATCATCGATGTTGGTTGTGAAGTATCAGCTACTGTAGGTGCAATAGCATCTTTAATGAGTAGTTGTTCGTATACTTTATTTCCTGCGGTGACAGTAAAGGTAAAAATTTCATTTGCATAGCTAGAAGTGTCAATGTTGATAGGATGGATAAGTAAATTATTAGGTATAGTGGGGCTTTCAGTATCTTCTTCATGCCCATTACTATTTCTAACAATGTTATAACTAACACTATTTGCATTTGCAACAATAAGTGTAGCATTGATTGCATTATTAAAATATGTTGGCATGTCAGTTATAATAAGAGGTTCAGTTCCTTGTTTTCTATACCATACTTGCTTAGTTTGTGTATTACCAACGTAATCATATGAAACAATGTGATATCGTGATATATTACTTATCTTAGGTATAGTCATATTGGTAATGATTGTTTTTTGGGTATCATCAAAAAGATCGACAGCATATACGGTACTATTTTTTAGACCGCTATGAAGATCACTTGCGGTATAATTGAGTACAAATGGATTACTCACTACACTTTTGTTTGCAGGGCTATGTATTTGAATGGTTGGTTTTTGTGTATCTACATACCATTGAATATGAAGTGCTTCGTCTACTTCTTGGGGAAGTCCATTATAATCACAAATAATATAGCGTTCTTTTTTACCTTGATTAACATGAGATAAGGTGAAAGTAATGGTATAATCATTACTACTATTTCCTTTTTGGGATATTGCTTGAGGTGATGATGTAGCATCAGCTACACTCATACGTTGTTGAGTCATATAACAGGTAAGGTTTTGACGTGAGGTGTTAAAGTATAATGCAGATGTTGTTGATGAATTATTATTGATATAATACGTCACATTGTTTTTAACAAACGACTGATTATTTCCTGAAATATTGAGTAATTGTAAAGGAATAATACTTGGTGTTTTATAGGTAAAATCACTTGATGCATTTTGATCCCCTTCAACATTGTATCTAGATACTGCTGATACTAATACTTGATACTGATTATCTGGAACAAAAAGAGACATGTTTTGTATAAGGGTATGATTATGTGTCGTATTTCGTTCATACAGTACTTGAGTGAGTGGATAGCTTACAATCTGTACACGATAGTGTAGAATATCATCTACAGAATCCCAACTAATATTAAATGGATTTCTTATAATGGTATCATTTTGAGAAATGGTGTCTTTAGTTTTGATGTTTTGCACTGTAGCTGGTGGATTAGGATTATATTGGGAAGTTATGTTGCCACTTGCCACATTCCCAGCCATGTCACTAATACTTACATTTATATCAACACCAGATGAGTTAGTTACGCTATACGAACACGTCAAATTCTTAAGTAATCCATTGAGTGTTTGTTCAGTACATTGTAACAGATTATTTGCTATAACATCACCTGACACATTAAAAATAAGTGAACTTTTGTCCAAACCAATAGTATCGTTCATTATTGCAGTAATAGTTCTTGTTTGGGTACTGAGCCATTGTTCTGTTATATGTACTTCTGGGCTTGTATTATCGAAAACTAAGGGTAAATCACGTGAAAAAACAGTAAACCAGGTTTGTGGTGTAGTATTAACACGTACATCAATATTATTTTCTCCCTGTGTTAATTCAACAGTTATATTAAACCATCCTGTTTTATTGCTTTCATTATAGATTCTTATTTCTGTTTGTGAGGTAATAGGGTGTTCTAAGGGAGGAGTAATGTTTACAATAATATTGTTATTTTGCGCTGTATTCCAAGTCATATTATAACGTTGTCCATCTGTTCTATTGTGATTGCTAAATTCAACCCATCGAGGGTTTTCACCGGTATTACTACTGTTAATTAAACTATTTGCACTCAAAGGCAATGTTATTTGTTGTGCTTCTATACTCCAAGAAGACAAACTTTGTGTGGTTCCTACTAAAACAGATAATGGAGCAGAGGTTCCATTACTATGATTCCTTTCTACTTGTAAATTATCTGATGCATTATATACAAAGGCAGTGATATTAATATCGGGTTGATCAATATATCCAATGATGTTATAGGTGTTTGTTTTAACAAAACGATAGGTGTTATAGATATGTAGACCACTACTTTGTTGCCCAACAAATTGTGCATTGTTGGAAAATACAAATTCGTCATCACTTAAACCATAGACATCTGCAACTTTAACAGCACAATAATAAATCCCGTTTCCTTGAGGGCTAAGTAAATTACTTTGTTGAGTGGTTAATAGTTGTCCATCTTTATACCATTGTACCTGACGGTTTTGAGATGATTCAACACCATGTCCACCGATGTGTTGAGTTCTTTTATTTCCATCATAAAGGTAAGTACAGGTGAGTATATTGTTGTTAAGTTGTGTTTTTACATTTTGTGCTGTTGGTCTATTATTTATCTTTACATTATGAGTATCATTAAAATCATATTGTAAATTTTTATCAAAAATACTTATGTTTAAGTCTATATTTTCGTTTTGTGAAAATATAGGTGCTTGTACAATACTGGTTAATCCACTAGCTGGTCTTGTAAGTACTGTTCTATAAAGCTCATTATTTTCACAACCCGAAGGGAAAATGAGTCCACGCTCACAAATAAATAGAGTAACATTAGTAATGGACGTATCATTATGTCTCCACATAATCTGAAACGTAGTCAATTCATTTTCGTTTCTATGCGTATGAGCATTATGCGTGATATCTAAAATTTCTGGAGAAATATCATTTGAACTGCTACTTTGTAAAATGCTTACTGTTTGAGATGATTTTGTAACAGATGGTTTATTAGTTTCTGTAATTTCAACTTCACATTTCCACTCCGTTACTCCTATTTGTTGAATAACTGAATTACTTAAGACTGCATTATTGTTAACAAAAGGAACAAATACATTGTTTTGTAAATAGAACCAGCGATAGGTGAGAGAACCTTGGGTATTAGTAAAATCACTAATGTTATTAGTTGGATGATTTGCATATAGATTATCTTGTACATCAGTAAAATTAACGTTACAAAAAAGATTATTAGGAACGTCAAGATATGTTCTATTATTATCAAAATATGCTTTATTACTATCTGAATTATTTCGTAACCCAATATATGTAATATTTAAGGTTTGATTCACCTGTACACTAAATTGGGGTTTGTGTATACTATTGTTCGTTTGAGGGGTACAACTCTGTTCATTACATAACACAACAGTTAAGTTATTTTGTCCTGTAGATAATGTTGCAGAGCTAAATGTTGCTTGATACGTTTGTGTAACACTAGGATCTATAACAAACGGTGTAATATTTCTATAATATTCGTGAATAATAATACATCCACTGGTGGTATAATAAGCAGTAGTATCATTATATGCACAAATATAGAGTCTCAATCTATTATCTGTAAAGCTACTAAAAGAAATATCAACAGTAATATCTTCTCCTCTCATAACACTTTGAGATGTTGAAGTAACTCCTAATACAGAAGCATTAATAGTTACCTCTCTGTCTTTAATTGTAATAATGCTAGTATTAACAGTAGGGCCGACATAACTTCCATTTACTGGTGTTAATGAAGCAAACCATTGTTGTCCAGGCATTGTTATAGTAGACGGTAAAAACGCACCCACAGGACATGCTGGATTGTCAAAAGGACATGCTACAAATTCGTCTGAAATATGAATATACCATTGTATGAGTACGTTTTTAGTGTCATTATTTTTAGTATAGTTAACAAAAACAGTATCTGTATCATTAATGAGATAAATACCATTTATTGGATATATTGTTTGAGTATCGCTAGCACTTGTATAATTTTGAATAGTCCAATTTGTTATATTGGGTTGAATAGGATTTTGCATAGTTACATTAAAATGTTGTGGAGTTGAACAATTAGTTGTTGTACACGTAACCACACTTAAATTGTTATTATTAGATTTTAATTTTTCAGTACTAATATTAAACGTAAATGATTGATTTTGAGCTGGATTTATTGGAGTAAATGTTCTATTATATTCAGTAATAATAATACATCCACTTGGTCTAAAAAAAGCAGGAGTTTCATTATAATCACATACATATACACGCAAAGGATCTTCAAAAATATTGGAGTATCGAATAGTAATCTGGGCATCATTACCTTTAATCACATTTTGTTGAGGAGGAGACACCGTATGTAAAACTGGTGTTTCAAAACCTTGAGCTCCATCCCCCGTTACTCCTGTTACTTTAATGATACTACTATTAACTTCTTGCCCAATTATAAAATCATTATAAGGAGTTGCACTACATATCCACTCATCACCCGGAACTAAAAGTCCGCTGGGTAAATCTTGATCAACAGGACAACTTAAACTATTTGGTGGACATAATTCAAAGACACCATTCATTTTTAGATACCAGCTTACATTAAAATCTTGTCCAGTACTCCAGCTATCATGATTTCCTTGAGTATCTATATCAACATTACAATATAAACTTTGATTATGAGTTACATTAATGATACCTTGAGCATTTTCAGAAAGATTATTGCCTTGAGCCACTCCTGAAGCATCATAATATTGCATAGTAATATTAGCAACAGGTGGCTTATTTACAAACACATCAATATTTCTAAAAATAGAACATCTACCATTTTGTCCATCTCCTATGTCGCATACTTTTGCATAAAAGCGTGATATATTTTGATTACCCATAGTTGGTGTGAAACTACATTGCAAATTTCTATTACTACTAAAAGTGTCTGTAGAACAAACGGTTTGTGAAACACAACCAATAGTATCATTATCTATAGATTGACCATAAAAAATACTTACACGTGGATTGTAAAAAGTTACATTACGTGCATGTGTACCCATAGCTACTTTTTTAGATTGTTGTTGAGTAGGGGTAGAACTTGCCTGAAAAAAGACAGAATTTCCATGGAATGC
>JBLKON010000009.1:0-14197 GCA_047602725.1 Candidatus Woesearchaeota archaeon | reverse complement strand
AAAGCACTAAAAGTACGCAACTGTCAAATAAGAAACCGAGTCAAACGAATTAGCAAACTGTCAAACTTGGGTTATTACTAAAAGTATCATCTGTATGTGGTGGTAAGGTGGTAGAATTGTTTTGAGAAACAGTATCACTGGTATCATTATTATCTTGTGTGGAAATAACAGAAGATGTTGGTGGTATATTGTTATAATTACTAGTATCAAGAGAAACGTTACGTTGGTTAACGACAGGTCCAGAAGAAGTTGGACTACCACTTCCAGAATCACCAGGTGGAGATACAGCAGTAGGGGGAGGTCCACTACTTTGTTCTCCAACTCCATCTCCCTTGGGGTCGTCTTCGCTACAAGAGCAATCACAGCCACTAGTAATGGTAAGCATACCAAATAAGAGCATCATTATCCATAATGCTAAAAAAATTCTCATATCGTAATATAGAAAATAATAATATATAAGATTAACGATTACACTAAAAGGAGTATATTATTATCTAATAAGTCGTAAATACATATTTTTTAGAGTGATTCCTTTTTGGTAATAGATAAGTTGAGGAATATGTGTAAATAAATCATGACTAATATCTTGGGTGCTTTCAATATAGATGATGTTTGTGTAAGGATCAGCTAAAACCATAGAAATATGTTTACATTTTTTTAGGTGATCAATAGTTTTACTAAGAGGTAAATTAGATTTTATATTGTATACATTATCTTGTTGAGTAGCTTTGGATAATACATCTTTGTAAATAAGTTTTCCTCCATGTAAAATAGCAACATGACTACACATTTCTTCAATAAATGCTAAATTATGAGAACTAATAATATATGTTTTTTCTTGTTTATGGTCTTGTAAAAAGCGTTTTAGAAGCGAGCTCATTTTGGGATCTAAACCACTATTAGGTTCATCTAAAAAAACAATATGGGGGTCTCCCATAAATGCTTGAATAATGTTGACTGCCATTTGTAGTCCATTAGATAAATGTTTTAATTGATGGTGTACTGCATAATCAATAGCTAATTCATGTAAAAAACTCATGGCTTGTTTGGTTGCTTGATAATGACTAAGTCCTTTGAGGGTACCCATCATTTGTAAAAACCTCAATACATCCATATTGTCAGGAAGAGTTGCACGTTGAGGTATATTGCTAATGTATTTCTTATTATAAGGTGTATACGTAATAATACCGTCATAATGCTTGTAGATACCTTGTAAGCAAGAAAATAAGCTAGTTTTCCCCGTTCCATTTGCTCCTACAATACCCCAAATTTCACCTTTATTAATAGTTAGCGTAAGATTATCTAATACTTTTTGTTTGCCAAAATGTAGTGAAAGGTTTTGTATTTCTAGTTTCATAGTGCTTTTCTCCACAAAAGAGTAATATATACTAAAGTAAGTACACACACGCTAAAAAGGATAATAAAAATGCTTATGTCTAAAAAATGAGTAATACTGTTATAATAATAAAATATACCTGTTACACCAAGGAGTATAGCAATAAAAGTTACTCCTAACGATCGTTCAATAGTTGTTGTACAAACACTACTGCATGCGTTACAACAAATCCAAAAAAAAGCATAAAAAACCATAAATATATACAGTAATAAAAAATCACTCCAATAAAATAAAGGTCGTAACCCAATACTTACAAAAATAACAGAAATAATAATAAACCACAAGCTAGCAATAGTGCAAAGTTTACTTATACCATAGAGTATTCTTGAAACATAAGGAATACTGTATTGAATACTTTTGTTTTCTAGTTCTTTGCTAAAATATCCATTAGTAGTAAAAATAATAAAAAACGGAAGAAGTGCTGCGCAAAAAAAGAAGACACTCATGAGTTCTAGATGTAAAGCAAAGCGAATAATAATGTAAGAATGTAAAGTGTAGAGTAGTCCATAAAACAAAGGAAAACCAATATAATAGACGTATATAAAAATGACAGAGAGAATAATATTTTTGAGTGAATACACCTCTTTGACATGTTTTTCTGTTAAGGTAAAAAAATCTCTAAACATAGCGATAACATTCCTCTTGTAAAGCTGTTTTATAAATGTTACAGTTAAAATCACGTGAATTTAAACCATATTCCCATAAACACTTGTCGTGAAGCATATCATTTTTGATACGTAAACAAAAATCTTGTTGTAAAGAATCAATAGCTATTTGATAAATGCATTGATCATAATAATTGTCTGTAAAAATTTCACATTCTTGTGCTGCTAATTGAGGATTAACTTGTGCAGTACTTCTTATTTTACGTAATTCAAAGGCAAAATTGACTTGTGGTCTTGTCGTAGTATCTGGTGAACTAAGAGATGAGGGGGTAGTGTTATGTAGTGATGTGTCAGTGGATTGCTGAGTCGGTATAGTAGGCGCAGGCAGTGGCGTTGTTACAGAAGGAGATTCATTAGATACATCCTTAGAGATGATAAACATAAAAAACCCAACACCTAATAGTAATAAAGTAAATCCCAAAATACCATACAGGAGTATAGGAGAAAACGTATGTGATGTATGTTGTGTGGGTTGTATTTCATCAAAAACCTGTTCTATAAGTAAGGGGGAGATGCCCTGTTGTAAAAGATAATTTTTAATGGTTGTCTTGTCATAACCATTTTGCAGGGCTTGTTCAACATAGAGTTTTAAATCCATATCATAGATTTTGGTAAGTAGTCTTTATAAATATTTTAGGGTAAACACACATCTAATAATACACTACCTTTAAAAAGAAAGCATAGTAAAAGATACGGTATGTTTACAGTAAGTTATACAAATGTACCTACTACACGCAAAGCTCAAGTAACCTTGTTTATTGGTTTAGGAGTTGCATTATTACTTATGATAGGATTAGCAGTATTTTTTATGGCTAGTACGCAACAACAAAGCGATCCTAGAATTTCTGATATTCAAGAACAACAAGTACGTGTTTCTTTTCAAACATGTGTAGAAGATATGATAGAACAGGCAAGTGTAGCAATAGGTAATTACGGAGGCTATCTTCATGATGAAGTTCGTAGAATGCCTAATATTATTCCCTATTATGATAACACGAGAGCAGAATATGGCAATTATACTGTATGGTGTACACAAAATAATAATTTTGGTTGTTTGAATACTATGGTTACACGAACAGTAGTAGAACAACAATTTGTTGATGCATTAGAGCAGGAATTTGATGAATGTTTAGATTTTATTGAAGAGGTACAACAAGAACAAGGTATTAATTGGAATGTTCAAGGTACACCAATATTTAATGTAACGCTTAGCCGTGAATCAGTAGATGTCTATATTGATATGGTTACAACAGCTCAAAGACAGCAAGTCGATTTTCAAGATGCGTATGTCGTTCGTGTTGCTTCACCAATAGGAGAATTATATGAATTAGCGACCTATATTTCCTATAAACATTTAACGACTGGTAGTTTTGATAAAGATGCATTTATGTATGAATATCCATATAGAATTCATATTATGCGCCCTTATCCAAACACTCTTTATGAAATAGAATTCATTCACCCTACGCGAGGATTATATAGTAACTTTAGATTTGCTATAGAAGATAAAAACACGATAAGAGATATACCAAATCGATTTGTTGCTCCCTTACAAGATGGATGTAAAACACAAGATGGTATTATATTTGCTCGAACTACAGATATTGCTTGTAATGCTGTGGGAGGCGAGGTAGTATCACATCAAGAACCATGGACATTGCACCCTTTTAGAACAAGAACACAAGAGCCAGAGTCATGTATAGGAATAGATGGTGATGTAATACCGCATGGGCAGAGTTGGTGTGAATTTTTGACTATATCAGGAAATGGTTTAGATTATGTGGGTAATAGGCATTTTGTTAGAACATGTATAGATGGCGCCTTTTATATTGAACCTTGTAGAGATTATAGAGAAGAATTGTGTGCACAACAAGTCAATCCACAACATACCAGTATGACTCAAGCTCAATGTAGAATGAACAGATGGCATGATTGTGCATTACAAACCAATAGAAATAGTTGTGAAAATCAAGCTGAGCGTGATTGTGTATGGTATGATAATTTAAGAGGGGGAACAGATCACTCGTCTCAGGCAAAACAAAATCCAGAATTATGTGCACCAGCAGTACCTCCTGGTTTTCAGCATTGGATACCAACATTAGCAACTCAAAATATTTGTAGCATGGGTAATGAAATTCAAGAATGTGATGGTTTTCATTGTCCAGCAGGTTGGATTGAGCGATCAAAAATGTATTGTGCAAATTTAGGGGATTGTGGAAATTATAGAAATATCAATAATGTTATTACAAGACAAGGATTTTATACCTTAGATCCTGGATACAATCCACGACCAGGGGCACAGAGCGCATTATATAACTTTGATACATCAATATATGTCCAAGAGTTTCAAGGACACGTTTCTTATGATATAGATAGACCAACAAGTCAGCAATTTACACATTTTAATACTCGGGCAAATAGTGGCGCAATAAGTGCAGGAATGGCTGCATTTAAAGCAAAAGCATCAAAGTGGGATGAATGTGATGTATGTGTGTGTCGATGTCTTTTAGGTATTTGTATTCCGGTGCGTGGTTGTCAATTTAGACAAATGTGGTTTTCAGCAAATGTATGTAGTGTATGGCAGGCACCTCAAGAGCCTCAAGAGGGTAGATACATTCAAGAGACCTGTCAAACATGTGGAAGTAGTTTATTACCTTGTTCAGAATATTGGTGTAAAAGTATAAGTAAAGATTGTGTGTATACTGAGCATTTTTTAACAGGAGAACCTCAGTGTACATTAGGTAGTGGACAATCAGATGCAGACATTACTTTATTTGTCAATAATACTCAAATATCTTGGGGAACAGCAGAAACAGTAGTTAATCCATCTGGAATAACAGAATATTTCTATGACGTACCAACAGCAATTCCATCGTTTTCGCCATTAAATATTTCGATAATACTCAGTAGGCAAGGTGTATTAGAGCAAACAGCGTATTGTAGTATTGAGCGTTCTATTAATCTCTTTTCATCTGAATTTATATATAGAGGTCAAGGAGCAAGGCATGATATCACTTTATATCCATCACCGTTAGTTTATCAATTTTTTGAAGGATTTGACCCCATTGACATATACGGTGATATTTTTAGTGGACGATCTCAAGTTGCTCAACAGATGTGTGATTTAAGTATACAAACAGGAGAGCCATGGGATGATGTGTGTGATTTAGCACAAGGAATAGCTCCATTAAATTTAAGTGGCAATAATCATATTATGCATTTGTTGCGTCAAATGAGGTCATATGCAGGAAGATTAAATAATGGAATTGTAATTTCTTGTTTTGACAATAGAGGATTACCCATAACTAAAACACACATTCGTATAGAATTACAAGGCGAACAAGAATTATCACTTCTAAATCAATCATTTGATGGAACAACGCATACAGTAATATTAAATAAACCAAGTCAATGCATAAGTGATTCTGAAATATTTGCTTGTGATGGGCTAGTTAGTGCAGGAAAAATGGAACCAACAACATGTACTTTGCAAAATACTTCAGTAGTTTCAGCTATTAATTGTAGTGCACCACTAGCAGACAGTCGTCAATACGCATTTAATTTTAATAGAACACAAAACACATTTTTGAATATTACTGTACCTATGTATTATAATGAAACAACCCAAGTAATAATATTGAATAGATCAGCAGGATATGAAGTAACAGAATTAGATCTCAATTGGTCTCATGTATATATACAAAATGTATTAGATGCAAGTTTTGGCTGTAAAGATGTAGTCAATCAATTCGGGGATGTAATAAGTACGTGGCGTTATGATACTGATAGGTTTGTAACTAATTTTTCACTTGCTCAAAGCAAAAATATCTCATTTAGTTGTGAAAACACACCAAGTGAACAAAAAACATTTTCAGTTGCGTAATGCAGTCATATTTCTTAACACTTATAAATACAAGTAGATACCAAAGAGTATATGACACCAGCTGTGCAAAAAACAAATAAGAGTCGTAAAGCACTTATTTCTCTAAAAGATGTTTGGAAAATATACCAAATGGGAGATGTTCAAGTACAAGCATTGCGTGGATTAACCTTTGATGTATTTGAAGGAGAATTTGTTGCTATTATGGGACCTTCTGGTTCAGGAAAAAGTACAGCTATGAATATTATTGGATGTTTAGATATTCCTAGCAAAGGAACAGTAAAATTAGATGGTGTTGATGTTTCTACGTTAAGTGAAAGTAGGTTAGCACAAATTCGTGGTCAAAAAATAGGGTTTATTTTTCAAAAATTTAATTTGATTCCTACCATGAGTGCTTTAGAAAATGTGATGTTACCCATGACGTTTCAAAATATTAGTAAAGAACAAAGAGCGCAAAAAGCAAAAGAATTACTAAAGTTAGTGGATTTACATGAACGTGTAGATCATAGGCCAAATGAACTTTCAGGAGGTCAGCAACAACGCGTTGCTATTGCACGAAGTTTGGCTATGGACCCTCCAGTCATTTTAGCTGATGAACCAACGGGAAATTTGGATTCTAAAATGGGAAAAATTGTAATGGATTTTTTACAAAAACTACATAAGCAAGGTAGAACTATTGTTATGGTTACACATGATGAGAATTCAGCTCAATTTGCGCAACGTATTGCGTATTTAAGTGATGGTGCCATTATTAAAACAACAGGAGGAGCAAAGCACAATCAAACGTATGATTAATGATACATATATGATTATAGAGCATTATATTGCATTAATAATTGTATATCAGTATAGATAAATAGTAATAATAATAACAATATAATAACAATAAAACAAACAGGTGTAAAAAAATGAAAAAAATAGTAATAGTATTCATGCTGTTATTGATAGTAATGACATTAGTGAGTGCACGTGAAGCTCACACACAAGTAGAAGTAACGTTGCTTAATACGCAACCAGATCCAGTACGTGCTGGTCAAATGGTGGAAGTTCGTTTTCAATTACAAAATCATGGACAAGTTGCAGCACAAAACGTTGAATTAGTAATACATGAACGTCATCCTTTTTCTATGGCGTATCAAGAAAGTAATGTTATTGATATAGGAACCCTAGAGCCTTATCAAGTAGGAAGTTTTTCACGCGTTATTCGCAGAACATTGGCTGTTGCACCTGACGCTATTGATGGAGCAAATGATGTATTACTAGAAGTTCGTTATACGGTAGCAGGAAAACAGTATAGTGTACAATATACCGAACCTATTCATGTGAATGCTATTGATGCAACTATTAGTGTACAAAAAGTAGAAGCTCAGCCGATTGCACCAGGAAAACAGGGAACTATTGATATTCATCTCAAAAATATTGCGTATGCAACACTGCGTGATGTAACCGTGCAATTAGATATGAGTGCAGTTCCTTTTGCACCTATTGGAACGACAACACAACAAAAAGTTCCTGTCTTGGAAAAAGATGAATCATTGGTATTTTCTTATACCGTAATGGCTTTACCTACAGCAACAGGAGGGGTGTATAGTATTCCTATTACAATTACTTTTTTTGATACGTTAAACAATAAATTTACGATTCAAGATATGATAGGTGTGATTATTGGTGGAGAGCCAGATATTACTATTATGGTTGATACACATCAATTACGTCAAGGTTTTACGCAAGGAACTGTACCTGTGCGTATTGTAAACAAAGGAAGTATTGATGTTAAATTTGTAGATATGCATATTGGTTCAACGAATGCTTTAGAAGTATTGAGTGCAAATAGAGTATATTTAGGAAATATAGATAGTGATGACTTTGATTTTATAGATATACGTGTACGAAATAAAGATAGCGAAGCACAAACAGTAGTTTTACCTATTACATTGTATTATAAAGATGCAAATAAACAAGACTATGAACAGCATGTAGACTTATCTATACCGCTTCCAGAGTCTTCTAACGAGCGTTCAGGAGGGCTATTAGTATGGCTCATTATTATTGCTGCAGTGCTAGGCATTGGTTATTGGTTTATGAAGCGTAAATAGTCATATGTTTATTGATTATTTTTTTATAGCGTGGCAAAATTTAAAAGGTAAAAAGCTAAGAAGTTGGCTTACTCTTTTAGGTATTTTAATTGGTATTGCTGCAGTAGTTGCTCTTATTGGTTTGGGAGATAGTTTACGAAGTGCTGTTGTTTCTCAATTTCAAGGAGCAGGCGCAGTAGACGTTATTACGGTACAGGGGGGAGGTTTAACAGGGCAAGGTCCTCCAGGAACTGGTGTGGTTAATCCGCTAAAAGAAAATTATATTCCACTCTTAGAGCGTATTAGTGGAGTACAATTAGTAGTGGGAAGAATTATTCCTACGTTACGCATAGAGTATAATGATAGAGTACGTTTTTCGTTTACTGCAAGTATGCCTTCTGGTGAAAAGCGAACATTTGTAGAACAAAATACCAATTTACAAATCGCTCAAGGAAGATTGTTGCGTGATGACGATAGATATGCAGTGGTTATTGGACACAATATTGCTCAGCGCGATAATGCATTTGGTAAAGCTATTGTCGTAGGAAGTAGAATTCTTATTGAAAATGAATCATTTAGAGTGGTAGGTATATTAGAGAGAAAAGGTAGTTTTATTATAGATGGCAGTATTTTAGTAAACGAAGATATTTTACGTGAAGTAAGTAATAAAGGAGATGTAGTAGATATTTTAGCAGTGCAAGTACAAGATATTAACCGTATTCCAGCTATTGTTGCACAAATTGAACGTGTCTTGCAACGAGAGCGAGGAGTGCGTGCAGATAATCAAGATTTTGAAGTGCAAACACCAGAAGCAGCATTACGAAATTTGGATACTATTTTAGTAGGTATTCAAGTTTTTATTGGAGTGATTGCAGGTATTTCTATTTTTGTAGGAAGTATAGGAATTATTAATACCATGTTAACGTCAGTGATGGAACGTAAAAGTCAAATTGGTATTATGAAATCTATTGGTGCAAAAAATAGTGATATTTTTTTTATGTTTTTAATTGAAAGTGGTATGATGGGAGCTATTGGAGGATTAATAGGTATTATAATAGGAACAATAATTGCATTTGTAGGCACAGGATTTTTAGTAAACTTTTTGGGTGCAGATACATCCTTTACTATACGTTGGTTATTGTTACTTATGGTATTTGTAGGTAGTTTTTTATTGGGAGCAATAGCAGGTGTTATTCCTGCATTAAAAGCAGCATGGGAAAAACCAGTGGATGCGTTACGAGGATAAGATGATTTCAAAAATGCAATTGCAATATGCCTTGTCTAATTTGTGGGCACGCAAATCTCGCAGTTTTCTAACAGTCTTTTCTATTTTTATTGGAATTACTACTATTTATTTATTTATTAGTTTTGGTTTAGGGCTAGTAGGGTATGTTAATGCAGTTGCTCAAGAAGCAGGAGTAGGAAAATTTATTGTGCAACCCAGAGGTTCAGGAGCGCCAGGTATGGCTACATCAGTAGTGTTTGATAGTCGCGATGTAGATACGTTGTTGCGTGTACGTGGTGTGCAACAGGTTGCTGCTATGAGTTTTTCTGCAGTAGAAGTAGTACAACAACAAGAGCGAGTGTTTGTTTTTGGTGTAGGCATGCCCCATGATACTCAACAGCGTATATTAGCAGAAGAATCATCTACAGTATCGTTAGATATTGGTCGTGATTTTCGAAATAATGATAGAGGAAAAGTAATATTAGGTGCTAATTATGCAAAAGAAAATGGAGTATTTACAAGACCTTTACGCGTAGGTGATAGATTACAAGTAAATAATAGAACATTTGATGTTATTGGTTTTTATACACCTATAGGAAACCCAACTGATGATGCTAATATTTACATGCTTATGGATGATTATGAAGCATTAACCGGAGACGTATCTTATAATATGATTGTTGCGCAAGTAGACAATCCCGATGTTATTGATGAAGTAGTGGAGCGAGCTAAACATCAATTACGTCGAGCAAGAAATGTGCGTGAAGGGCAAGAAGATTTTTTTATAGCAACATTTGAAGATCTTATTGCACAATTTAGTGCAGTTATTAATATTATTGTAGGTTTTGTAGTGTTTATAGCTTTAATTTCTGTTGTGGTTTCTGCTATTAATACAGCAAATACCATGATAACAAGTGTGCTTGAGCGTGTCAAAGAAATTGGTATTATGAAATCTATTGGTGCAACGAATCAAACAGTGCGTAATATTTATTTATTAGAAAGCTCGTTACTTGGTTTGATTGCAGGTATATTAGGAACAGGTTTAGGTATGGTGTTAGCTCATATAAGTGGGATATTGTTAGAGAGTGTAGGGTACGGATTTTTAGAACCTTCTCAATCAATTTTTCTTATTTTGGGATGTATTGTGTTTGCAACATTAGTAGGTACTATTTCTGGTGTATTTCCTGCAGTATATGCAGCAAAACAAAATCCTGTTGATGCTCTACGTTATGAATAAAGTACGTGATGGAGTATTTTGTGTACGATGTTTATGTTATGTACTATGTGTGTGTAATAATATAGTAATTTTGAGTTAATACATTCACCAATCTTTAAATAATAAAAATCTAAAAATTAAAAACGTAACAACAGAAAAGCTACAAATAACCCCAATAATAACAGGTAAATAAAACGACACACCAACAATATCAACAATACGTGTAATAATAAAAGCTTGGATAAGTGTCATAATAAGATGATATGCACCAAACATAAACAACCTTCGTTTGTGTTTCTTTTTTGTTTGAAATGTCCATATCGTGTGCAAGCTAAAGGTATATAGCATATTAACAGCAAAACCACTCCAATACCCAATAAGGTAATACGTTTGTCCTACAATATATTCAGTAACAACAAAAACAGTGATAATGTTAAGCACTAACCCAGTACCTCCAGTAAACAAAAAGCGTAAAAATTTATTTTTGTAGATATATGTTGCGAGGGCTTGTATATTCATTTATATCTACCTTGTATATCTTTAATTCGTATAGAAAGTAATTCCAAAAGTGTCTTTGGATAATCACGTAATCTTACTTTAGAATCAGTATTTTCAATCCAAGTTACTGGTTGTTCTTTTATAGTATACTTATATTTTTGTGCTATAAAAAGTAATTCAAAATCAAACCCCCATCGCTCAATAGTTTGGAGTGAACATATGTGATGGGCAACAGATTTTTTAAACAATTTAAAGCCACATTGCGTATCTTTTATATTTTTGACAGCTAAAAGATGAATAGCAAGCCAGCTTACACGTCCAAATAGTTTTTTGAACCATCGTGTTTTGACTTGCGCTTCTTTTAGTGCACGAGATGCTATGACTATATCATAGGTTGTAATAAGCTCCATAAATGTTTTGAGTTCACTAATAGGCGTAGATAAATCTGCATCACTAAATAAAATATACTTGCCTTGGGCATGTAATATTCCTTTTTTTACACTATATCCTTTTCCTTTATTTTTTTTGTTATGTAAAACGGTAATGTTTTTTAGTGACGAAACAATAGAGCGTGTTTTATCAGTAGAACAATCATTTACTACAATAATCTCATAGCTTATGTGTTGTTGTGTAAGGTAATGTTGTACGGTGGTAATAGTGTTTGCAATACAATCCTGTTCATTGTAAACAGGAATGACAACTGATAGGTCCATACCTATTGCATGAGGCATATATTTTTAAATATTGGTATTTTGACTAGTGGTGTGAAAAAACTAGACAGGATAAAATTACTGCAAATATGGTTAAAAACCTATGGTATTTGGCTTTTATTTGGAGGTTTTTTGCTCGTTCGTTTATTATTCTTATTTGAGATACTTATTGATCATGACGAATATTATACTATTGAAGTGGTGAGTCGAGATTGGATGGACATGCACCAATTTATGGCCGATGATGTACATGTACCTTTAATGTTTTATATTTTTAAAGTAGTTTCTCTTTTTAGTGGCGTTGATCATAATGTCTTTAGAATAGTTACTGTAGCATTGGGTATGTGGGGACTATGGATGTTTTTTGTGTTACTTAAGCGTTATTTTTCTTCAGTATATGCATATGTAGGAACTGCTATAGTTGGTTTTGGTGGATTTCATGTAGCGTATTCTCAAAATTTGCGTATGTATGCACTTCTTTTTTTATTGAGTGTCTATGTATTGTATTATTTTTTAGGGTTGCTTGATAAAAGTAAAACCTCTTATTGGTGGGGGTATGTTATAAGTAGTGTATTGTTGTTATATACTCACATTTTTGGTGTATTTTTAGTATTTTATACCTGTTGTATTTTGATTTTTAAGAAAAAAAAAGAAAGTATACCATATATCATTGCATTAGCAATAGGTGCAATTCCTTTTGGATTATTTATGTTGTATCAAGTGTATTTGAAATTAGTTGGTCAATCATATGGAAATTGGATGTCTCCAACACGATGGAATGAATTATATTGGGTATTTAGTGCATTAAGTAATAGTTATATTTTAACTATTATTTTTATTATACTTTTTGTCTATGCAGGATATTGTGCATACACACAAAAAAATCAACTTATGCTTATGTTATTTGGGTTAGCTATATGGTGTGTATTTTTTCCGATGCTCATTAGTATTTATATTACACCCATGTTTGCTTTGCGTTATTTTATGATTACCTTGCCAGTATTTGTCATATTAATACTATATGCGTATGAGCACATGTATCAATATGTACATATATTATGGGTAGTGTTGTGTTTGAGTTTTTTGTATCATATGTTTTTTTTTGTACATCCATTAACAATGGTATATGTGTTATTAAGTACTATTATTGTAGTATTGGTGTATTATGCTAAGCCAAAAATTTCGTATCAAAAAACACTATATATTGGTTTTATTATAGCAGTTTTCTTCTTTTTATTATTAGCAGTTGGTATTTATCATTATGAACGTTATCAAGCTCAACAACAAGTGCAGGCATGTGTAGAGCAAGTGGCAGAGATAGTTTCTACTATAGATGGTAATAATATTTATACCTTACGTTGGTTAAATAATTGGGTGGATGGGCATCAGCCAACACCTTATGCTCATGCATATTATACACGTTATTTTAATGTGACAACCCATTTAGTTAATAAGCAGTGGATGGTTGATGTGGAGCATGATATATATAGCTTAAGCCCACCAATATATGCATGGAGTTTAGACAAATATTTTAATTTTAGTCAATCAGGGCATGTGCAAGTGAATAGAACGCAATGTTATGGAGTTGATTTTATACATTTTTCTAAAAATAGTACAAGAAGTATTCCATTGATGTTGTTAAATGTACAATAGTATTTTTTCTTTTAGTAGTGGTTATAAAGGTTTAAATAGATATTAGGTGAAGAACACTGTATATGGCAGTGTCTTATATATATAGGTGCAAATAATGAAAGTATATTTTAAGGAATCTTATGATATTCTCATAAAAACATTACCATTTGTAGTATTAAGTATATGTGTTAATATAGCAGTATTTCTTTTTACTTTAGTTCCACTAGGGGGAGCAATATATTATGTAATAGTGGTTCAGTCAATCACATCAGTAATAGCACTGGTTATTGTTATTATTTTTACCCTGATTGTTATGAAATTTGTGTTGCCTTATTTAAGGTACATGATAAAAGCAGGTCATATAGCATGTATAGCAGAGTATGCAAACACAGGAAGTCTTGCTAATAAAGGCGGCATAATTTCGCATGGTTTTAGTAAGGTAAAGCAAAATTTTGGAACTGCATCAGTTTTTTTTGTTATTAATCAAGTCATTAATACAATAGTAAGAGGTATAGTGAATAAAATTAATAGTTTGTTAGGACTTAATAGTGTAGGTTCAAGCAGAAGGAGTATGGGGAGGCAAGCGGCTAATCCATTACAGATAATTTCAAGTTTGATTAGCATATTTCTTAATAATATTGATGAAGCAGTGTTGAGTTATATTTTTGTTCATCCAGATAGTAATCCATGGAAAGGAGCTCGAGATGGATTGATTTTATATTTTAAAGCATGGAAGCCATTATTAATAGCAAGTGCAATATTGGCTGTTATAGGGTATGGTTTTCTTCTTATTGTGTTTGGAATTTTTTATCTAGTTTCTTTTTCTATACCTTTTTTGCATTCAGGAGTTATTGAGTATTTGCCATTTATATTTGCTGGAGCAATAGCAATATTACTTAA
>JBLKON010000008.1:0-16283 GCA_047602725.1 Candidatus Woesearchaeota archaeon | reverse complement strand
GGTAGAGATAAGAATCAATTAAAATTGTTATATTTCAGTTAGATACCCCGGAGCTTGCTCCGTTGGGTAATTCATTTCACTTTAAGAATTCTATCTATACATTGTAGGGGCTGTCCAGAATGGTATAAATGTGTATACTACATCAGCATTTACCATTCATCCTTCATGGAATTTTGCCTCATCAAGCCTGCATGAATCGGCTTGCTTCGTAAAACGCTTTGAGATGTAGTATACAATGATCCTCCTTTCTGGGCACACCCACATTGTAAGTAATTTTATAAAATACAGATTCTGTAAACATATTTGATAATTGTTTTATGGTGGTGTGAAAATAGAATGGGCGTTATATTAAGGTATTTGTTGGAATTAATTAAGTTTAATGGTAATAAAATAGATAAATCTGCAATGAAGGATTGTCTGTCTTATATTCAAATGGCATTAAGTTGTGTTGATGATTTGTATAAAGGATTATTAAATTATCCTAATAATGATAATTCCGCAATTTTGGCTATTATTACAGAATTACAGATAATTAAAAAATATTTAGAAGAAATGGAAAAAATTGAATCAAAATTCATATGTGAATCAGATAGCGTTTCAGCAGTACATTTTAATCGTTTAAGTGAAGATGTTGTTCATCTTAGTACTGGATTTGAACATATGATAAAAATATATGATCAATTACTTAAAAGGTATACTAACAATAAAAAACAAGCGTTACAAGATTTTGGACACACCTTTAAATCTCAAAATGAAAATTTTTTAACGTCATATCAAAATTTAACTCAGCAATTAGAAGATAGTATAAAAGCAATAAGAGAGTTCCAAACTACTTTAGAAACTACTTTGCGAACACTGAAGGATAAAATTGAAAAAAAACATAAATATGTTAGTATAACCATAAAAAATAAGAATAAAGGTATTTTTAGATATATTCTTTTAGATGTTCTTGATTACAATAACGTACCACTATTGGCTCTTATTGAACCGAAATTAAAGGTTGCTAGACCTACTGGGTATCTTGTTGAACATACAGATGATGAGGCTTCTTTATCCAATATTAGGCATATTAATTATGATATTGGTGAATTAAATGTGCATGTTTTTGAAAATACTCCAGAGGCTAGAAGGTATGAAGAAAAAGTTATACGTAAAGCTGTTTAACGACTTTGTATAACAAGTCTTGGTGTTAATATACGTAAAGGAGTAAAGTAGCGTCCATGTTGTCTAAATACATTTTCTACATCTTGATAGGTTTCAATACCTTTTCTTAATGCTTCTATTGAATCAATACCATTATTCATTTTTTCTCTGAGTGCTAATGATGTTATATCATTAATACTTATTACTTGTACTTTGTCTTCTCTATTTTGTAACCTTTGTAATTCTTCAGGAGGGATTAAGTAACAACACTTTTTGTTTAATGGTATAAAATAATTACCAATACGTTTTTCTGGTATTCTACCTAGTCCATGTTGCATATAGCCATCTATATCATTATTTGCTGATTGCCTAAACAATAGTAATCCTTGGGTAGGATTTAGTCCCATTAAACCAAATCCATTATGTTTTTTGGTATCAACAACTCCTTTTCCATAAACTATTCTATCTTCATGAACATCTACAAAGTTATGTGTCCAATCTTTCCAAAGAGAACCTTTTAT
Organism: Candidatus Woesearchaeota archaeon; assembly: GCA_047602725.1. Classification (GTDB taxonomy): domain Archaea; phylum Nanobdellota; class Nanobdellia; order Woesearchaeales; family DATGWN01; genus JBLKON01. Next base: position 14,619 of record JBLKON010000008.1, on the reverse strand, counting down.
TTCTAATCTTTCTAAAATAGATTCTATAACAATTCCTCTTCTATATCTAGCTTCATTCATTCTGTTTTTTGCTTCTTTAAATGTTTGTGGATGTTTTTTTTCTTCATTTAAATCAGAATGTAAAGCAATTAAATCATATTCGTTATCGAAATGACATATATCAACAAAATGATTACCTCTTCCTATTTGTGTATCTGATAATAACTGTGCTACTTCTGTTATGTCAGGTATTTTTTCACATAGGTATGTGGTTATTCCACACCCTACATCATCACGTAAAATGTCAGGATTATATGGAGTATCTGGTTCATACATCCATAAAGAACCATTAGGAATTAATTTACGAGATGAGACTTCTGGAAAAGTTACTACTTTTTGTAAACCTTTTTGTAGATTTTTAGAAGGCCAAAATCCTAAATTTGTTAAATCTAAGACTTCGATTCCCTTTGATACGATTGGTCCTTGATTAATTCTCTCTTCTAACTCGTTCATACCAGTGGTTATTGTTATCTATTTATAAATGTAGTTATTTTAATTACTTTGTAGTGGTATTTATAGCCTACTCTATTTAAGAAGTACTTGTATCTTCTAGTACTTCATCACTTTGTTCTACTTTAGAAACTCCTGCAACCGTGTCTCCTTGCTGTAAACGCATAATACGTACACCTTGCGTGTTGCGACCAATAACTGAAATTTGATCAGAACGAGTACGCATAACAATACCTTGCGAAGAAATAAGTAAAATACCATCTTCATCATCTACACATTGCACAGACACTACATTCCCATTACGCTCAGTAGTTTGTATATTAATAACACCTTTTCCACCTCTGCCAATAGTTCGATATTCATCAATAGCAGTGCGTTTTCCATAACCGTGTTCGGTTATCGTTAATATTGTTTTTTGAGCATTTGCAATAACCATTCCAATAACTACATCATTAGGTTGTAGTGTGATACCACGTACTCCACGAGATACTCTACCAATTTGTCTGATTTGTTGTTCATCTATTTGAATAGCCATACCCATTTTGGTAGCTAAAATAAGATGCTGTTTGCCATCAGTTACCACAGCTTCTACTAATTGGTCATTATCATCTAATACAATTCCTTTAATTCCACCTTGGCGAGGGCGTGAATAATCCATTAAAGAACTCTTTTTAACTACACCTTGTTGGGTTGCTAAAATAAGTTGTTGGTCTGCAAATTCTTTAACCGGAATAAACGTGGTTACTTTTTCATTTTCTTGGAGAGGAATCAAATTTGCAATATGTTTACCGCCTGCTGTTCGTGAACTTTCAGGAATTTGATATGCTTTAAGCCAATGCACTTTGCCTTGATTGGTAAAACACAAAATAGTTGCTTTTGAATGGGTCATAAACACTCGTTGCACAATATCATCTTGTTTGGTTGTTGCACCAATGATACCTTTACCACCGCGATTTTGTGCTTTGTATGTATCAATACTCACTCGTTTACAATATCCTACTTGTGAAATAGTAATAATAACATCTTCATCTTCAATAAGAGATTCTATATCAATATCATCATGCGTTGCAATAATTTCTGTTTTACGTGGACTTTTATACTGTTCTTGAATTGCAGTTGTTTCTTCAATAATAATGTCTTTAACGCGTTGTTTGTCTTCTAGTATGTTTTGTAAATCACTAATATATGCTATTAATTTTTCGTATTCAGCTATAACACTGTGTTGTTCTAAGTTTGTTAAGCGTTGTAATTTCATATCTAAAATTGCTTGTGCTTGTACATCATCAATATGTAAATGAATGGTTAATTGTTCTTTTGCTGTTTGGGGGTCATGAGCTTTTCTAATAATAGCAATAGATTCATCTAATTGTTCTAATGCTTTTTTGAGACCTAATAAAATATGAGCACGTTTTTGTGCTTTTTCTAAATCGAACGTTGTTCTTTTAGTAATAACATCAATGCGATGATCGATGAATGCTTGTAACATTTCTTGTAAATTGAGTACCTTAGGAATACCGTGCAATAAACCAAGCATAATAATACCAAACGTTGTTTGTAATCTGGTATGTTTAAAGAGTTGATTCAGTACAATTTGAGGTTGAGCATCACGTTTTAATTCAATAACTACACGCATTCCTTGTCTGTCTGACTCGTCGCGTAAATCACTAATACCCGTAACTATTTTTTCTTTTACTAGTTCAGCAATATGTTCAATGAGTTGTGCTTTGTTTACTTGATAAGGAACTTCATCAATAATAATAGAAGAGCGTTGTTTATCTTCTTCAATGTGTGTTTTTGCACGAACTAATACTTTACCTCGGCCTGTTTTGTAGGCTTCCATAATACCACCGGCACCCATAATAAGTCCACCGGTAGGAAAATCAGGGCCACTTACATATTGCATGGGATCACTTTGTGGATCTTTAATCATGCTAATGACAGCTTGTGTGATTTCTTGGATATTATGTGGTGGAATGTTAGTTGCCATACCTACTGCAATACCTACGCTTCCATTTACGAGTAAATTAGGAATTTTTGCTGGTAATACTTCTGGTTCATGTAGTGTTTCATCAAAATTTAGTCTGGTAGCTACTGTTTTTTTGTCAATATCAGCCAGTAAATCTTCGGCAAATTTAGTTAATCGAGCTTCGGTATAACGTTGTGCTGCTGCATTATCTCCATCAATAGAACCAAAATTCCCTTGTCCGTCTATTAAAGGGTAGCGTAAAGAGAAATCCTGAGCCATACGAACGAGTGAGTCATATACAGCACTATCGCCGTGTGGGTGATACTTACCTAGTGTCTCTCCCACAATTCTTGCACATTTTTTGTATGCTCGATTGTGTAAGATACCTAAGTCGTGCATGGCATAGAGAATTCTGCGATGTACTGGTTTTAAACCGTCTCGAACATCTGGTAATGCGCGTCCTACAATGACACTCATAGCATACGAGAGGTATGCTTGTTTCATTTCATCTTCAATTACTTTTGATACTATTTTTTGAGAATCTTGTTCCATGTTATCACAATAATGAATAGAGATTGAGTGTGCTTTTTAAGGTTTACGAAAAAAAGGAGTCATTGTTCAGTAGGCTGGAGTATTAATTGAGAAATATCAGGGTTGTAAATATCATGGTTACATCCAAAAACCTTATCGGGTATTTGTTTTGAGTGATTATATTTCCACTCTTTTCCAGCTATAACTATAAAACCTTTGCGTAATAACGGGTGATCTTCATTGTTTGGGTCTTTTGCTACGGTTGTTCCAAAGTTGGATATTAATTTTTGGGGAATCCAAGTTTTAAGTAAGGTAGAATAGGGATCAAAAATTCTTAATTCTAATTGTAATAATGGATTTTTAGTACCTGTGAGAATACATCCTTGTAAACATGCATAAATCCCTGTTGTGTCATCGTGCCATTGTGTGATTATTCTACCTTTGCAAGGAGTATCGTATTTGCTTCCTAATAATTCAGTTGTTCCCCCGCGATTAGGTAATGTTCTAATAAAAGGTGTATGTGGTATATAGGTTATTCCTTCTGGGGTTTGCCCACTTAGATACTGTGAAGTTTGAGTATGCCAATCAACTAATTGATCGAGCATTGCTTGTTGTTGTGTCATAAAGTGTTCACTTTAGTTTTTAGTAGTATGTTGGATTTTTTATTTATTTATAAATATTTCTATTTTTGTTACTTTTTAGTTGTTAACTACTATGTTTCATTTGTATATTTGTGTTATTTTCATAATATTAGGTTTATTATACTTACTCACTTTTTTAGTGTTTCTTGCAATGTAAACATCGCTTGTACTAAACGTTCTTCTTGCATATTGCCAGCAAGCACCTGAATACCTACAGGGGTATTGTCAATACTACCCATAGGGACAACGCCACCACAAATTTCAGCTAAATTTGCAGGTGTGGTAAATACATCATAAGCATATGATTCTTTGGTAGTCAATTCTTCATCCCATTTGTGAGGTAAGGTAGGGGTAACAGGAGTAAGTATTATGTCAACACTATGAAACACTTGCGCAAACGATTTTTTGATAGCTTCTTTTGCTTGCAATGCTTTTTGGTAGTAGCGTCCTGCGTATTCGGCTTTAGAAATTTCTTTGCCTCCTAAAATACGTCGAGCAACTTCTTGCCCACAGTATTCTAGCATAGGTTTGCCGTATTTGCGTCCATCAAATTTTTGTGAACCAGAAAAAAGTTCTACATAGACAATGGGATAATATGCTTGTACTGCTACATTAATATGAGCAATACTATGATGGCTTACTTGCCATTGGTGTTGTTGTGTCATAGTATGCACTGTTTGCATTAGCAATTGCCATATACGGGGATCGCATAGCGCTTCAAATTCAGGAATAATACCTATTTTGAGTCCTTTTGTTATGTTGAGTTGAGGCATATTAAACGGTTGCTGTGCATACGTTGCATCATTTTTTGTGTGTTGACTCATAACAGATAATAATAATGCTGCGTCTTGTACATTTTGTGCCATAGGGCCAATTTGATCAAGGCTCATGGATAAATCAATAAGTCCATAGCGTGACACTCTACCATAAGATGGTTTTATGCCCACAATTCCACAGTGTGATGCAGGATTTCGTATGGAGCCCCCTGTGTCAGTTGCTAATGCCATATCACAGTATTGTGCACTTACTGCTACTGCACTTCCTGAAGAAGAGCCACCGGGAACTCGTTTGGGCTGTTTAGGGTTTATCGATTTTTTGAAATAAGACGTTTCCCCACTAATACCGCAAGCAAATTCGTCCATGTTGGTCATACCCACAATAATAGCGTCTTGTTGTTTGATGTACGTTATAACGTCTGCATCATACGTTGCTATATAGTCTTTAAGTACTTGTGAAGCACATGTAGTAGGTAAGCCTTGTGTGTTAATACATGATTTGATAGCAATGAATTTTCCTGCAAGTACTCCAGCACTCTTATTGTCTATGCGTTGTTGTACCTGTGTGGCTTGTTGTTCTATATCATCACACACATGAATAAATGCATTATAAGGGTCTTGAAGTATGCTTTGTTGTAGTTGTTTTGCGCGTTGGATAAGCATATTACCACCTTTTTTTTTCTGCAACAATGCAATTGTTGTTGGTTGCTGGTGCATTTTTTAAGAATTGTGTAATAAACAGAGGGGCAGCTTGTTGTGTGTGTGGTTCTCTGGTGCATATAAGGCGCTGTACACCACAGTATTCATCTTGTAATTGCGCTTCATTGAGTGCTTGGACAAATTCGTCCATAATAAGTTTAGCTTCTTGTAAGATTTCGTGTTGATTCATCATAACTTGTAATATACACTTATATTTAAAAGTTGATGTTCGCAAAACATTTAAAAATAGTGTTTGTATTAAATTAGGTATGACGTCAGTTTTTAGAGGTGCTATTGAGTTCTTTGATAGATTAGGTATTTATGATGTGCTGTTGCCATTCTTGTTAGTGTTTGCTATTGTTTTTGCTATTTTAGAGAAAACAAAAATTTTTGGTACGGAAGGAAAAGAAGAAATACCGCGCCGTAGTATTAATTCATTGGTTGCTTTTTGTATTGGTTTTTTTGTGGTAGCTTCAACCCAATTAGTTTCTACTATTAATGATTTTTTAGCTAAAGTAACGTTGCTTATTATTGTTTGTGTCTTTTTTTTGGCTTTGGTGGGTATTTTTTACAAAGAAAAAGATAGTGAAGATGATTATTTGACAAAGAAATGGAAAATGGGATTTACTATTACGTTATTGGTTGCTATTTTACTTATTTTTGCTTCTAGTATTAAAACAAGAACGAATGTGTCTTGGTTAGAATATGGTTGGAATTATTTATTGTTGAACGCAACAAGTAGTGTGGTAAGTTCGATAGTTTTATTAATTGTAGTTATCAGTGGTTTAGTATGGATTACAAAAGGCGAAGGGAAGCCAGCTAAGGAGGAATGATTATGAATATATTTGAACAAGGAATACGAACGCTTGCAGACATAGGAGTTGCAGATATTATTTTACCGTTTTTTTTAGTATTTGTTATTGTGTATGCAGTGTTACAAAAAATTGGTATTTGGGGAGAGGAGGCAAAGTTTAACTCAAAGGTTAATGCTATTATTGGTATTGTGTTGGGTTTTTCAGTTATTGTTCCTCATGTATTGAGTCCTCATCCTAATAGTATAGTCAATATTATTAATAATGCATTACCACAGGTGTCCTTAGTGCTTATTGGAATTGTTATGGTTTTTTTGTTGTATGGGTTGTTTGCTGCAAATACAGATACTATTCAAAATGCAAGTGGCTGGATTGCACTTGCTGCTTTGTTTTTAGTTATTTATATTTTTGCTACATCAGCAGGATGGCTTGCTGGAGGATTACCAAATTGGCTTGATAGACCAGATGTAATTGGTACGTTAATTACTTTGTTAGTATTCGGTTTGGTTATTTGGTTTGTTATGAAAGATGGTGAGAGTGGTTCGAGTGCTGGTGGTTCTGGAGGATCAGGCGGTTCTGGAGGATCAGGTGGTACAGGTAGTTGAGCATTTTGAGGTTATGTTATGAATATTATTGAACGGGGAGTATATACATTGTACGATTTAGGAGTTGCTCATATTATTTTACCGTTTTTTTTTGTCTTTGTTGTTTGTTTTGCTATTTTGCAAAAAATTAATTTTTTAGCAAAGGATCCTAAAGATAAAAAGATTGCTAAAAAACCTAATTTAATTATTAGTGTGGTGATTGCTTTTAGTGTGATTGTGTATCACGTTATGAATACCGGTGGTCCTTATGATATAGTTCCTGTTATTAATGCTGGTTTACCTTCTATAGCTGTGTTATTAGTTGCTGGTTTAGCATTATTACTTATTGTAGGTTTAGTTGTTGGTAAACGTATTAATATCCAACAACAAGGAAGTGTGTATTTATTTGCACTTGCTTTGCTTACTGTAGTTTATATTTATATAGATGTTACTGGTCAAATGCCAACTACGTTAACACAGTTGTTAAATAATCCTATGCTTATAGGAACAGTAGTTACTTTGGTTGTCTTTTTTGTGGTCATTTCGTTTGTCACTAGTGATCCTAAAAAACCCAAAAAGACATGGAAAGATGTAAATAAAAAAATTGAAGAGTATATTTATGATAAAAAGTAATAAGATAAACGATGAGTGGATTTATTGATATTGGATTATTGTCGGGAGCAAATTTGCTGTTTGCTTTTTTATTTGTATTTTTAATCGTTTTTGCTGTTATTGGGTATTCTAATATTTTTGGTGATGCTAATAAAAGTATTGCTGCTCTTATTGCGTTTGTTATTGCTGTAATGACTATTTTTTCTAGTGATATTTTACGTATTATTAGTTTTATTATTCCGTGGTTTACGTTAATGGTTATTGTTATTGTGTTTATTCTTTTAGTGTTTATGACTATGGGCGTAAAAGCAAGTGATATTACTAAAATTGTAGTCGAGTCTAAAGATTGGAGTAACACGATTGCTATATGGGTATTAGTCTTATCATCATTTATTATAGCTGGTGGTATTGGTATTGTTTTTTTTAGTGGAGATTCTGCAATTAATGTTAATTTTGCTCCTAGTGAGGGTACTGTTGTAGATGGAGAAGTTGAAGGTGTGGGAGTGGAGTCGTTTTTTGCTACACTATTTCATCCTAAAATTTTAGGTTTTGTTTTAGTTATGCTTATTGGTGTGTTTGTGGTACAACAATTAGGTAAGGGTGGCATCGTATAATTATTGCAATTTCTGGAATTCCTTGTAGTGGAAAAACAACGTTGGCCAAACAGTTGTGTGCTCAGTTTGGTTGGACGTATCTTGACGGTAAAGGTATTTTAAAAGAACAAGAGTTTGTGTATGACCCTGTTGCAAAAACGTATGACGTTCCTGTTAGGAGTTTTGTTGCGTATGTGAAACGTCGTTTAAAACAGGTAACATATCCTGTTGTTATTGATTCTCATATGAGTCATTTGTTACCTATGGTTGATGTTGTTGTGGTGTGTACAACAACGCAGATGGTACTGGCTCAACGTATGAAAAAGCGAAGATATACTAAACAAAAAATTAAAGATAACATTGAAGCACATAATTTTGATATTTGTAGGATTGAAGCTCAAGAAATGGGGCATAAACGTATAATTTCTGTAGATACGAGTATAGGTTTAACACAAAAGAAAATAAAAGATGTGGTAAAAAAAATAATGCAAGTTTAGTTTTTTAGGTGTAGTGTTTTTGGTAAAAAGAGAAAAATCTGATAATTGAAAAAAGATTATATGTGTACTACTTCTTTTTCACTTCTTTAAGTTTTTTAGTAATAGGAATTTTGTTTCCTTCTTGATCTTCAAACACAAAGGCATCTACCCCCTTAAACTTTTTTCGTTTGTAAGGCGTTTTGGCTTCACCCTCTTTTTGAGTGTACGGAGATTTATATTTTACTTCAACAAAAAGTGTGGCGTCAGTTTCTTTTCTATCATACTCGTTTCCCGCTTCATCTACATACACCGTAGCCTTTTTGTCAGGCTTTCCTGTTTTTGTTTTAGGTAAGGATAATACACCTTTGCCTTTTGGAGAAGCTGGTTTATATACCCAAGCTTTAAGCCATCCTCCGTTTTCTAATGTTCTATTGGTAAAATAAAAGACGTCATCCATTGATTTTGGTTCTTGTAATGTCATACTATGCACCTCTACAGATGAAAACACCTAGTGGTTTATATATATTGCTTTTTGTTTTTAGAAAATAAGTGGTATAGACTACCCACTGGACAGATGCAGTCCATTTGTTTTTAAATACACTCCATTATCTTTTTAATATGGAGACACAACAATCCTTTATGAACGATTCACCTCAGGAATTATTAAAAGGATTTTCTCCACGTCTTTATCAAAAAAATATTGCAAAGGTGTGTTTGGAAAAAAACACTTTAGTTGTTTTACCTACGGGTTTAGGAAAAACCGGTATTGCTTTAGTTGTTGCTATGCAACGTTTAAAGAAGTATCCCCAAGGCAAAATTTTATTTTTAACACCTACTAAACCATTGGCTCAACAGCATGAAACTACGTTTTTAACTCATACTCAATGTCCAGTTGTTTGTTTAACGGGGGCTGTGAGTCCTCAAAAGCGTCAAGAAGAGTGGCTCAAGCATCAAATTATTTGTTGTACTCCTCAGGGGATTGAAAATGATATTATTGCCAATAGAATTAGTTTACAAGACGTTGTTTTATTGGTGATTGATGAAGCGCATCGTGCGGTAGGAAATTACAGTTATACATGGATTGCTCAAGCGTATCATGCACAAGCACGTCATGAACGTATATTAGCACTAAGTGCATCTCCAGGTACTACTAAAGATGATGTTGAGCAAGTATGTACTAATTTATTTATTGAACATATTGAACAGCGTGATGTCACCAGTCAGGATGTGAGTTCGTATGTACAAAAAACAGCCATAAAGTATATTGATGTAACATTGCCTGCTGAGTATAAAACATTACTTGCACTTTTGAAAAAAGCGTTAGACGATAGGATGCTTATATTGCGTGATTTAGGAGTTAGTAAAGAAGTTACGCTCTCAAAAAAAGAAGTGTTGTTGTTGCAAAAAGATATTGTTAGTCAATTATCTTCTTCTCCTCAAAGCGAATTGTATACTGCTTTGTCTGTTGTGGCTCAGTGTATGAAAATTATGCATGCTCAAGATTTGTTAGAAACACAAAGTGTACTTGCTACAAAATTGTATTTGGAACAATTGTTTAAGGATGCAAAAACCAGTAGAGTAAAAGCTACACAGGCTGTTGCTCAAGATGTAGCTATCAAGTTATTGTATACTAAATTGGAAGAGTATACGCAAGAACATCCCAAATTAGAAGCACTTAAAGACTTAGTTCGCTCTTTGATTAAACCAGGTAAAAAAATTATTGTGTTTAATCAGTTTAGGGATTCTATTATGCAAATTGTTGAGCATCTTAATACCATAGAAGGTGTGCAGGCTATTGAATTTGTGGGGCAAGCAAAAAAAAAAGGAAGTGGTTTGTCACAAAAAGAGCAAGTTGCACGTTTGCAAGAGTTTGCATCTGGTACGTATAATGTTATGGTTATGTCTTCAGTGGGTGAAGAAGGTTTAGATATTCCTCAAGTTGATGCAGTAGTGTTTTATGAACCGGTACCTTCAGCTATTCGTACTATTCAGCGAAAGGGAAGAACGGGCAGGCATAGTGCAGGTATGGTGTATATGCTTGTTGCTTTAGGAACAAGAGACGAAGCATATAAATGGAGTTCATATCATAAAGAGAAAAAAATGGGAAGTGTAGTGTCTAGTGTTGATTTTACCCCTAAAAAAGAGGTAAAAAAAACGTTACACGATTATGAACACAAGCCAACTATTTTAGTAGATGTTCGTGAAAAACAGCGTGATATTATTCATGCGTTAACGAAGTTGGGTGTTGTTGTAAATTTGCAAACATTGCAAGTTGCTGATTATGTTATTAGTGCTGATGTTGGTGTAGAATTTAAGACAACACATGATTTTATACAATCGTTACTTGATGGAAGATTATTAACTCAGGCATTAGCCTTAAAACATGCATTTAGTGCTCCTTTGATTGTAGTGCAAGGTGAAGATTTATTTTCTGTACGTAATGTGCATCCTAATGCAGTGTATGGTATGTTAACAACACTGATGGTGTCGTATAGAATACCAGTTTTATGTTCTAAAAATGCTCAAGAAACAGCACATATTTTAGCTATGCTTGCAAAAAAATCAACAAGTACTCCTGTTGGTGCAAGTGTAAGTACATCATCAAATGTACATCAAGCTTTACTTGATACTCTTAGTACGTTTCCTGGTGTAGGACGGCAAGGTGCTCAAGCATTATTAGATAGGTTTGGTAGCGTGCAGGGCATTTGTCAGGCATCTATACAAGATTTGGTTAATGTAGAGGGGATAGGACAAAAACGTGCTGAAGATATATATGAGTATGTGCGTAAAGTTTTATAAATGCATTATTTTCTAAATATTATATGGCTAAAGCTCAAACAGCCACTGAATATCTTATTATTAGTGCTGTTGTTATTATTATTGCAATTATAGTCGTTAGTGTATTAGGTGGTATTCCAGGTTTTTCTTCATCTGACTCAGTTGATTTACTCACGCTACAAACTAAACCTGTTGCTGTGTTGAGTTATTCGATAGGGGAGAGTGAAAGTGTGTTTGTGATTCAAAATAATAGACAAGAACGTGTACAGTTGTTAGATATTGTTGTCAATGATATTTCATGTGCTATGACATCTCGGCAATTGAATACTGGACAACGTGTTACTATTACTTGTGAAACGATTACTGATGCACAGTTGCCGGTGCAACAATTGGATGTTGTGTATGCTATTGATGGAGTAGTGTATCATGCAGCAGATGATGTTGCTTTTGAAGAAGAGACAAGTGTTTCTTTTTCTTATGATTGTTCTTTAGATACTAGTCATACCGTAGCTAGTTTTTGTGATGAGGGAGATTTGGAAACAACTTGTACTATTAACACTTTAAAAGAACTTTCAGATGGCGATGCAGTGTATGGTGAAGGAAATTTAGTTATTGCAAGTGGTGGGGAAATACAAACAAGTCCAACAGAATTTTTTACATTTCGTTTTGATGGTGATGTGACAATTGAGTCAGATGGTTTGATTAGAGGAAATGTTGCTGAAGGCTGTGTGGGTGGAGATATGAATATTGTAGGAAATATTAATGTAAATGATCGTGGTTATCAAGGGCAATCAGGTGATAATGGTTTAGGGCCTGGTGCTGGATATGGTCGGTGGGCAAATGGTGGCGCTGGCGGGGCTGGTCATGGTGGTTTTGGTGGCTTTGGTGGACATTTGTCAGGTGGTCTACTTTATGGTAGTTTAACAGAACCTCAAAGTTTAGGTAGTAGTGGTGGTGGTATTAATAATCGTCGTGGAGGTCATGGTGGTGGAGCTGTACGATTACAGGTTAATGGTGTACTTGATGTAGAGGGGGCTATTACAGCAAATGGTGGTATTGGACAATCCGGTGCAGAATTTCGTGCTCCTGGTGGTGGTTCCGGTGGTTCTATTTGGATAACAGCAGCACAAATAACTGGTTCTGGTAGTATCACTGCAAATGGTGGAGATGGGCATGGAAGTACGGGAACTAATCACGGTGGTGGTGGTTCCGGTGGAAGAATTGCTCTTTATAGTCCCAATATAGCTTCGGGTGTTAGTTATTCTGCTTATGGTGGTGAACGTGGTGGAGGTGCTGGCCAGCGCGGTGCAGTAGGGACTATATATGTATTTGATGCAGATGATTCACATTCAGTTATTCTATTAAATAATGGTCTTTATGGAGCTTTTACTATTCTTGATAATACATATCCACAAGGTGCCTCTTTAGTGCTTGGAAATTCGGCGCGGGTTTTTATTAATACAACTACTGTTATACAAGGAGATGTGTTTGAAGTACCATCTGGTTGGGGGTATTTTGATGTTGCTATTGATGTCTCTCAGATTCCTGTATTTGATGATGTGGTTGTTCGTTCGGGAGCAACAATGAGTCATTCTGCACAATTTGGAACAGAGCATACACATTTTTTAAAATTGCACAGTTTAGGGGATATGAATATTATTGGAAATATTAACGTAAATAATCGTGGTTTTCAGGGGCGATCAGGTGATGATGGTTTAGGGCCTGGTGCTGGATATGGACAGTCAGCAAATGGTGGCGGTGGCGGTGCTGGTCATGGTGGTTCAGGTGGTACTGGAGCTAGTCTAGGTGGTGGAAGCTCTTATGGTAGCTTAACAGAACCTCAAAGTTTAGGTAGTAGTGGTGGTGGTATTAATAATCGTCGTGGAGGTCATGGTGGTGGAGCTGTACGATTACAGGTTAATGGTGTACTTGATGTAGAGGGGGCTATTACAGCAAATGGTGGTATTGGACAATCCGGTGCAGAATTTCGTGCTCCTGGTGGTGGTTCCGGTGGTTCTATTTGGATTGATGCAAATACGTTTAGTGGAACAGGAGTATAGTTGCACATGGAGGAAACGGGCATACTACGGGCGGTGGCGGCGGTGGTGGTTCCGGTGGAAGAATTGCTTTATACGGTACAGGGCATGAAGGATATACCATAAGTGTTACTGGAGGATCAGCTGGTGGTGGTAGTGCAACTGCTGGTCAAGTTGGTACTATTTACACTGTACCATAAAGTTTTAATATAAGTCTAGGTAATATTTATACTATGGCTTGTGAAATGTGTGGAGCACGTGATGTTCCTTTAAAAAAAACACTTATTGAGGGAGTAGAGTTACATGTTTGCGCAAAGTGTAGACCATTTGGTAAAGCTTTAGAACCTAAAAAAGTAGTAAAAACGTTTGTAAAAAAACAAGTAGTTATCGCAGATATTAAAAAGGATTATGCTCACTTATTAAAGCAAAAACGTGAACAAAAAGGTATGCGTCAGGTGGATTTAGCTAAATTTTTGAATGAAAAAGAGTCTTTAATTCATCAAATTGAAAGTGGTCATTTAAAGCCATCTGATGGTTTTATTAAAAAAGTTCGTTCTATGTTAGGGTTGGAATTATTAGATACGAGTTCAGATGTACAACCTGTAGAAGTTGAGCAAACTTCTCGGGGGGCGTTTACTATAGGAGATTTGCTCAAAAAAACGTAATGTTTAAATACTAAGACTTCTAAAATATGTATAATAATATACATTTTTGTATACAGAGGTGAAGTATATGTTTAAAAAAGCGCAGGGTATGTCTATTAATACTATTATTATTACTATTTTAGCTTTGCTTGTTTTAGTGGTGATTGCATCTGTTTTGATTGGAAGAATGGGATTGTTTGTAGGTACTACTAAAAATTGTGTAGAGCTTGGTGGTATTTGTGAAGCTCGTGTGGGAACGTTTGGGCAACAGGGATGTGAGAATGCACCAGTTGGGTTTCAACGTTATGATCCATCGATGTCTTGTATAGATGATACAACAGGTCGGGCAGCTGCTAATCAAGTTTGTTGTGTGCCAGGATGAAACAAGCACAATCTATTGCTATAAACACAGTCATTATTATGGTATTGTGTTTATTGGTATTAGGTGTGTTAGCATTTGTATTTATGCAACGAGCAGGTGTGTTTTCTGCTCATACTCAACAATGTGAACAGGTTGGTGGTGAGTGTATGAGTGTATGTTCTTTTGAAAAACCTATTGTGATTAGTGGTGTGTGTGCGGAGGGATTGGTATGTTGTACAGGATGAATAAGAAAGCTGTGGAAATGAGTATGAATGTTATTATTGCAGCTGTTTTGTTGCTTATTATTTTAGCAGTGTTAACGTTTATTGTCGTTGGTAGATTAGGAGATTTTAGGCAGTCAACAGAAAGTTGTGCTGGTAGTTGTATTTTGTTTCAAGCTACGTGTCCAGAAGCAATGCCTATTAAAATTCCTATGCGTTGTAAAACAGATGAAGCATATTCTAGGGATATGGCAACGGCATGTTGTGTGAGTTTAAATGAAGGCTGAAATGAGTATGCAAGTTATTATTGTCGCTATTTTGTTGTTAATTGTTTTAGCTGTGCTTATCTTTTTTTTTATTGGGAAGATGTGCGGTTTTTCTTCGGTTTTAGGGCAGTTTG